>CAYTWP010000025.1:0-8623 GCA_964442155.1 uncultured Candidatus Saccharibacteria bacterium | reverse complement strand
TATTGACTTTACACTACCTAAGAAACCACCCCTAATAACAAAGTTGGTGTTAATTAAATTAGATCGCTTCAAAAGCCTTAGCATCCGTTTTCGCCACCACAAACCCTGACGTTTATAAAGCGGATAGGTAATTTCTGCCTTAATTATTGTTTTTAAACCTTGCCACCAAGAGGTGGATTTAGCCCAGCCACAAAAACCAATTATTGGTTTTAATTGCTTAGTCTTCAATGCTATTTCATTTGTGCCTAAATCCTCAACATAGCCCGGCATAATAATCTCATTAGCTAGTAACTTAGACCGATATTGGGAATGGCGAAAAATAATCGCGTTTTCAAGTGATACCAATTTATCACTATCGCCAGGATTAAATACAATCACTTTTTTACCACTCAATTTAGTTAAACGATTCCATTCCGCTAAGTAAACAAAATTATTTTTAACTAAATTCCAATTATGAGGTAATAGCAGATAATCAGCCAGTTCAATAGTAGCCACCACATCGATTAATGACTCCGTTAAAAAATTGACCAGCGACCCAAATATTGACGACCCCAATTAGGGTAAAGTATCTCAAGATAAGGTAAATCAGCCAGTGGTTGACCAGTATAAACTTTGATCATTTTAGTCTTAACTATTTCACACTTTTCGGTAAAAAGCGATTAGGCCATTGTTTTGACCACCGACCAGAGACCAAATTTTAGCTAGAATATAAAAAATAATATAGGCCATATAACCAAACATGAATTGCAAAAATTTTTTAAGATCCGGGGCTTGTTTAAAATTACTCTTCAATTTAGTCACCCCGAGCTCATAACGTAAACTTGAGGTTGGTAAGAAAATAATCTTAATTAATTTAAAACCAGACTGGGATAACAATCTATTTAAAGATTTGGCCGAAAATTGGTACAAATGATGTGGTGGCGTTACGGCTGACCAACCAATACCAAATAGGCGCCATAGCTGCCACGTCAATTTATTAAACAAACAATCTAAATTAGGCGTACCGATCACCAACACCCCATCATCAACTAACAAGCGCTGACATTCTGTAATTAAATTAATCGGATCTGGCACATGCTCAATTACATCGTTTAAAGTGACAACGTCGTAAGTGGCACTGGCCAAATTAGCTTCAGTTAAAGTGCCAATAAACACTTCTAAACCATTAGCTTGGGCAATTTGAGCTGTGCCGGCATTAAGCTCTGCTCCCTTAACCTCAAACCCCATTTGCTTAGCCTGATACATAAATTGGCCATTAGAACAGCCAACGTCTAACAATTTTTTACCAATAGTTAATCGACCGAGATTAGCTAAAGTTATTTTATTTTTTAAATTAGGTAACTGATTGGCTAAATTTTGCTCTTTATTTTTTTGATAGACTCCTGGTTGATAGACTGACTGGCGTAAAAAATTATCACTAGGCAACGGACTAACAAAAACCACACCACAATCAAGACAACGGAATAAATCGAAACCATCTTTCGAAAGTAAAAATTTGCCTTGGGTGGTACATAGTCGACAGTTCATATAATTAATTTGTTATCTCGAGCCAAGGTCAAAATCTCAAGCACCCGAGCTTTAGCTGAATGATCTTTAATAATTTGGTTATATTCTGGCACGAGATCAGCAGTATCGTAATCAGAACTTAAGTACTGACCCATTTGCTCTAATTTAACTTTAAACTCAGTTAAATCCTTAAATTGCCAAATTCGCTTATAAGCAAGTCGCTTGCTATCTGGTTCGTAAATATCAATTGTCTCCGTCATTAATAAACAGTTGTTACCTAAAATTTCCCAAAAACGAGCTGTGTCAAAACCGCCGCCGCCGATCGAAACACCAACCCTAGCGCGAGCCAGTAATAAATGGAACTCGGTTGGAGTAGACGTTTTTTGAGTCCAACAGGTAAAATTTTGGCTTCGACAAAAGTTAATTAAAACCTGCTCGACCTCGCGGCGCAGTGGTGGAAAATCCTTTTGCCCAAACACACAAACAAAATCAAGATCTTTTATTTGACCCGGCTGATACTTGATGTATTGTGACTCAATCCCAAAAGGTAAAGGTTTGATATTTTTAATATAAGGTTTTTCTCGCCTGACATACAGTAGGACTTTATTTAAATAATCGGCATCAGGCTCGGCCACCTCAGCATAACGTCGATTACCGCCAAGCTCTGAACCATCAATAAAAATTGTTTTCTCCCAACGATTGATTTTTTCGGCCAGTTTTTTATTAGTATTGTTTTTACCCCAACAAAAAAAGATTAGGTCAGCTGTAGCAGCATAAGCCTCAAACTGGTCGTTATTTAAAATGTATTTAGCAACATTTAAGTCTGTAATATAACCGGCCGTTAACTTAAAATTAATGCCACCGCCTTCACTAGTCAAACTCAATAAACCGTCTAAAATGGTATCGGTAAGGTAATCATTTTTATATTCCGGAGTAATTACAGCTATGTTAAGTGGCATAATAAATCATTAACTAATTTAGCTGGCAATAATTGATCTTTAAATAATTTATAACCATTCTGACTGATTGATTTGCTAGGATTATTTTTCATAAGAGTAATAGTTTGAGCCAAAGCCACCGAGTCATTGACTCGACATAAAATGGCGTTTTGTTTATCGGTCAACAACTCGTGAATGGCTACCGTGTTACCCGTCAACACCGACTTGCCGACCGCCAACCCCTCATAAACTTTATTAGGAATCACCAGTTTGGTTTTTTTAGTGTCACCAAAAATACCAAGAACTAAATCTGACTCATTTAGTAACTCATTTAATTTTTCTAAACTGACCGGTCGGATGAGCTCCACATTGACCGGCACTGATAAATTAGCAAATGGGCCAACTAGACGGAAAATAATATTAGGCTCGGATATCACTAACTGTCGCGCCGCCTCAATAATTACCGGTACGCCCTGGAGCGGGATATTACTCCCGTGGAAGTGGACAATAAACTTATTATCTTTTTTACTAAGTTTGGTTGGGTAAAAAGTATCAGGTGTAGTGCCCACAAATACCCGAATAAATTTACTAGCCGGCAACTTAAACGTTTTAATAAAATAATCAATATGAGTGTTCGTGTCGAGTAAAACCTTATTAGCTAAGCGACAAACTAGTCGATCTAAACTGTAATAATAAAAAGCTATTAAGCCATGCGGACTATATTTTTGTCGATCTTCAATCTCGGAGTTATATAGTGACACAAAAACATCAAACACAATTTTTTTACCAAATAACAGATAAGCCAAGGGCATCACGATGTGGCCTGGGAACGCTACCACCACTAAATCAAATTTAACTCGATAACACCTGCGCCAATAAATTAAAACTAAGTGCCAGTATTTACTGAAACGCCCGATTGTTTTACTATCAACTCGCGCTTCAACTATATCCCAGCCTAATTCTTTAAAGCCAGCTAACAAAACCCGATTACGCGAGTAAGTTGGATCATAAAAACCAAACCAGCAAACTTTTTTTACGGCCATAAAGTGATAATCTTTTTAATTAAACTCGAGACATCGGCTCGCTCTTTAACTGTTTGTTGTAAGTAGTGACTAAGAGTAGTCCGATCACTATTAACTAAATTACTGATTTTTTTAGCTAAATCTTGATCGTCGCGCTCCGCAAACAATAGTTTGCTTCCATATTCACCAAAGTAATCAACAAACGCTTGATTGGAGGTCAACACCGGCACACCAGACGCCATAGACTCCAGCACCGCTCTGTCGATCCCCCCAGTGGGGGTTAAATTAATCGTGAGATCAGCCTGGCAATAATAATCACGGATTAAACGATTAGGTACTGAGCCCACAAAACTAACCACGTCTTCCAAGCCAAGAATTTTTACTTGCTCATGTAATCTACGCTCATAATCTTTGTCGCTTGGCGTTACCGCACTGCCGATAAAAACAACTTTAAACGCTTGGTTGATTATTGTTTTTAGGTGATTAGCCGTAGCAATTAAAGTATCACAATTTTTAATTGGTGTTAGGCGACCAACATGGAGAATAGTAAATACTCCACTATTTTTTCTAGAATCACATTTAAACGAGCCAACATCAATACCATGGCCAACCACGTTAACTTTATGACTCTTTAATCTAAAGCTCTCCGGTGCGGCGGTAAAGATAATATTGGCCAAATAAGTGGCAATCCTTAACTTTAAATCAACCTGGCGATGAGTGTACCACAGAGCAATTGATCTACCAGTTAACCGCCACCACCAGCCGGCCAGCACGATATAAACCGGATTCATATGGACTAAGACTTTGTCGTAATCATGACGATAACACCATAAATATTTAGCTAAACGCCATAGGTATTTTAACCGCGAGGAACCAGACTCTTTACCTAGAGAGTAAACCCTGACATTGGCTGGTAAAGAAAACTCGCCTTGGCGCAAACAAATAACTATTAATTGCTCACAATTTTTAGCTAACTCTTTAAGCCAAGTATGGAAAGAGCCTAAAACATCATCATTAAGATCAACGGTTTGGGTAATGACTAATAGCCTCATAAAATTTTTTCGGTCTCAATTAATGGTTGGACTTGCCCCGCTGTGGCGGGGTGAAAAATCACAAAACGATAGATAAAAAAATTAACCACCGCCAATAAGCCACCAGCAATAATTTGAGCCAAAATGTACCAAACCCCAAACCAATCAACTAAGAGATAAAGCAATAGAGTATTAATTACCAAACTAGACACCGATACTATTAAATAAATAGCGAGTTGGCGACCCAACAACTGACGGCTGTGATTTTGGAAAGTCCAAAATTTTTGCAAGGTAAAACTAACCCCAAACGCTAAAATAAAAGCCAGTACGCCGGAAATCAGATAATGAATATTAAAAATGTCGGTAAATAAATATAAAAAACCAATATTAACCGCCGCCGCCGTGCAACCGGAAATCAAATACTTAATTAAACGAATAATATGTAATTTATGCTCCATAAACTTGATCAACCAAGTCTTGATTCTTGTTAGTTTGTTTTAATAAGGCTAAATTTTTATTTTTAAGCGCTTCCAATATCGCTAAGCCTAACTGATCATTACCTTGCTTCTCATATAACTGTCGAAACGCCTCAAAGTCTTTAATGAAACAACCCCCACCCGCTCCCCGACCGCCTTTATGTACCGGATTAAGATAAGCTTGAGGTAAATAGGGATCCGCCTTGAGAGCACTTTGGATTACCGCCCAATCAACACCCAATTGACTAGCCAAATCATAAATCAAATTAAATAGCACGATTTGGACATAGCCATTAATATTGTGTGAATATTTAACTAATTCGGCCTCGGTACTGTCACAAATTAAATTAAATGATGCTGGGGGCAAAACTTGCTGGACTAATTTAGCCGCCGTTTGATGGGCCTCATCATCCACAGGCAAACCAATAATGTTGGAAAAAGGATTAGCCGAGTCACTCGCCGCCGTGGCCTCACTTAAAAACTCAGGTGAAAAGAGGACAACCCGATCCGAATACTTAAGTTGTAGCGCTTTGGTAAAACCCGGTATAATCGTTGATTTAATAACCGCGATTTTACCAGGGCCAATCAGCTCAAGTGTCGACTCAACAATTGAGCCATCAAAACCAGCCGAACTAGTAGGGGTAGGGACAGCAATAAAAACCAGGTCACAGTCGTTAATTTTAGCTTTATTAACTTGATAAGACGCCTCTAAAGCATAACGAACTACTTCATAATCCCTGGACTCAAAATTGTCGGCATAATTTTTGCCGATCCAGCCTTGGCCAATAAAACCAATCAATGGCTTCATAAGAACTACTATTGTAACCCAAATGCCCCTTTAGTGCCATTTAGCCTTAAGCGTGGCAATATATTCGTCAGGAGTCACTGCGAGTCCTGGTGTAATTAGGCTAGCCTTAGGTGATTTTAGAGCCTCCAGGAGGGCTTGAGCGGCCAATTTAGACTCATCGGGGATAATTGTCGCCCCAACCTCTCGCGCCACCCCGACCTCAGTGGAAACGATTGGTAAACCGAGTGAGGCGGCCTCGACCAGCACCAAACCATAACCCTCGTACTGGGACGGCACAAAAAGGACTTTAGCTGAACGGTAAAACGGCCAAACATCAGCCTGCTGACCGGCCCACACGACCTTATCTTCAATCCCCAGCTGTCTCGCTTGGTTTTTAAGTACTTGCTCTAGTCGGCCAACACCAACAACAACCAAACCAACACCCACTTCTGATTCAAGTATTAACTTGAAACTTTTAAGCGCTAAACTAATATTTTTTTCCGCTTCCAGACGCGCCACCACTAAAATAGTTTGTTTAAACGGCGAAACCCAAACATCAACCGTCGGTTTTAAAGCAATCGCAATCGGTAAAATATAGATATTACTCTCTTTTATTTTATATTTTTCAACAATACCCGCTTTGATTTTTTGACTGACGACTCTAATTTGAGCAGCTTGTGGCAAAACTGATTGAGCAACAAACAGTCTTAATTTGTTAAGTAAAGAGTGTTGACTAAAATACGGACTGGTTAAATCAGTGTGGATTTGCACTTCTAAAGGGATGCTAAATTTTTGAGCCAGCCACTTACCAACCAACCCGGTCTCAAATGGATCTTGGCAAGTAATTAAAGTTGGTTTAACTTGTTTAATAATTTTTTGAGCTACTTGATAGGCACTAAACGGATACAGCCAGCGCGAAATTGAATTAGTGGAGTAGGCCCAAACATTACTCGCTAATTGGAGAATTTTTTTCTCACCACCAACATTACAAACAATAATATGCAACTCTTGCACTGCCTCGCCATACGTAGCTACACGCCCCGCGACCGCGCTCTCGGGATTTAAGATCTGCCGATCAGTGGAAATCATTAACACTTTACTCATATATTTTTAATTACTTGAGTAAACTCGCTCGCGATCTGATCCCAAGTATGGACATAATTAAATTGAGCTGCGCGCGCCACATAGTCTTGATACACAGTTGGATCAAGTAGTAGTTTAACTTTTTCGGCAATATCTTTTTGATCAAGTGGGTCTACCCACATTACGGTGTCTTTAAGCAATTCTTTAAATCCAGTCTCGGTTGTTAAAATCACTGGCTTATTTAAACTCAAAGCATCTAAGACTAAATTAGGGCTAATGTCCCCCAGTGACACTAAAATGATAGCGTAACTAGTTTTTATCTTTTCTAAAAATTCTTGGTAAGGCGCGGTCGTTAAATCAAGTTTAGCCGTCTCAATTTGAGCAAAAGCTTGGGTTAAAGTGTCTAAATTTTTCCACTTTAATGGTCGCGTACCGGCGACAAAAACTTTGTCTGATGGTGGTAAACTTGGTAACTTAGGACCACTAAAATTATTAATTAGGGATATTTTAGCTTGATTTAAGTTATAGACGGGAGTAAAAATACCGCGTTGCCAGGCAGTACTAAAAACTAATTTAGTGGCATTTCTTAATGTCCAACCCGATAAAGCAAAAATAATCTTTTCTTTTAAATTCCATTTAGAGCGACTAGTTTGGTAAAACTGACGGAGTAACACTTTATCGCCAGTGCGCTCAACGTACCCCTCCCATAAAAAGTCACCACCAGTGCGGATAATCACTGGTGTACCCAGCAAGCGTCCAGTCGCCACTGCCGGTAAACCGACACTAAACGTATCCAAAGCAATCACCGCGTCCGCTCGCCAAACGGCCGGCAAGATTTTTAAAAAATAATAAATGTGTCTGATACCGGTCGGCAACTGGTGCTCTAAACGATAAGTTTTAACTGACACCTCATTGCCAGCTCGCCGCAAAGCCTCGGCCAACTCTTTAGCATACTGCGCCGGCCCCCCAATCTGGGGTGGGTAAATCCCAGTGGCAATCAATATCTTCATACTCCCTAACTGTACCGACTTTTTGCTAAAATACCAAGATGAAGCGCGGTTATATCGCTTTAATTACGACGATCATTATTGGTTTAACTTTAATGACGATTGTGAGTGAGCGGAGTTTGGTGGACTGGCAAGCACGCTTTAATGTCCTGGGAGCCGAGGCTAAAGCGGCCAGTCACGCTTTAGCTAGTGGTTGTGTTGATCAAGTATTGATGGGTTTAACTATTGGACGAGATTACACTAACACCTCGACCAGCACTTTTAGTAACGACCTTTGTGTGACTTATCCGGTTGATCAAACCAATCCAAACTTGATTAAGATTAAAGTCCAAGCTCAAGTAAATGAGGCTTACACCAACCTCCTCGTCAAAACTGATCACTTATTTACACCCCTATCTTGGCAAGAATTACCCTTGTAATATACTTAATAGTGGACGTTTATTTTTATTATTTAACCTAATTTATGTCTAAAAAATCTAAAGGATTCACGTTAATCGAGATTTTGGTAGTCATCGGTATTATTGCCATTTTAGCGGCGATTGTGATTATTGCCATTAATCCGGCTAAACAATTTGCTCAAGCGCGCAACACCGAGCGCCAATCAGGGGTTAATGCCATTTTAAATGCTATCGGCCAACGGATCGCTGACAATAAAGGTATTTTTGCTGGCACTTTTGGCACTTACACTTGCCCAAGCTTACCGACCGCTACTTCTACTATCCACACGGCGTCTGGTGGCGGCAGTGGAACTATCGATCTCTCCTGTTTAACCC
>CAYTWP010000024.1:0-8807 GCA_964442155.1 uncultured Candidatus Saccharibacteria bacterium | reverse complement strand
CAAAGACGAGCGTCAAGAGTTGAGGGCTAGTACCACTGAGGCCCTTAAAGATTTAAAGAATGAACGGAAAGATACTCTCCGTCAGTGGTTAGACGAGCGCCGTCAAATCACGATTAAGATGTTTTTGTCTATAATGATTAATCGATTTGAAGCCGCTTTTGAGCGCCTTAGTACTTTTATTGCCCGGATTGAGGGTAGCGGCCGAGTGACCGACAATAGCCAAGTCAAATTGGACGAGGCCAAGACCCTAGTCACGGCTGGCCAAAATGCCCTAAAAACCTTACCCGCTAGCTTAGATACCATTTTTGCCAGCTCTACCCCCCAAGACGCCTTTAAGGACATTAAGGAATTAATTAGCCAATCTGAACAAACCGCCAAAGACGCTCACGCTAAAGTAGTTGAGGCCATCCGCTTAATTGAAAACAATCATGCCACCAGCACTTCCGCCAACTAATGAGCCTAACACTATCGGTCCACTGACTGGTGTAGTTATTATCATTATCCTCTTAATCGCGGGCGGGGTTTATGTCTTAACTCAAAAACTAAATCCTCAAACCAAGGAGTCAACTGATGTTGGTCAATTAAATACTCAGGGTACTTCCACCAATATTAGTGACATTAAAGCTGATGTTGACAGTACTAACTTTGACGATCTAGATAACGAATTAAACCAGATTGAAGCCGAGTTAAAAATGTAGTAGGGTAAGAGCGATGTTTGCTGTCACCAAGAAAACTGAAAATGAAAGTGATTCTACTGTCACCCTAAATCTCACTTTAGCCAGTGAGGTTTTTGACGCTTATCGCCCTAAGGTGGTTAAGGAGTTAATTAAAGAGGTGGAGTTGCCCGGCTTCCGCAAGGGCCACGCGCCAGAGAAATTAGTCGCCCAAGAAGTGGGTGAAGGTAAAATTTTATGGCAAATGGCCAATGAGGCGATCCGCGAGTACTATCCTAAAATAATTGAGCAAGAAAAGTTAGATGCTGTAGGCGAGCCAAGCGTCACGGTTAAAAAATTAGCCGCCGGTAATCCCCTAGAATTAGAAATTACCACCGCCATTGTACCGGCAATTGTTTTACCGGATTACAAAAAAATAATTAAAGAGCTAAAGCCATTGGAGACTGAGCCAGAAAAAGCCGAGGCTACTGATGCCGAAAAAGAAGAAGCTAAATTAAAACAAATCAACAAACAACGCGTTGCTTATTTAGAAGCGATTAGTGAAAAGGTGGACTTAGTTTTACCTCAAGTCTTAATTGATTATGAGGTCAGTAAAATGCTCGCCGAGTTAAAAGCCAGCATTGAGAGTATGCAATTAAATTTTACTGATTATTTGGCTCATTTAAAAAAGACCGTGGAGGAATTAAAAAAAGATTGGCAACCGGATGCTGACAAACGCGTGCGCCTAGGCCTCATTTTAGACGCTTTGGTGACTGATTTAAAAATTAAATTAGGTGAAGAGGATATTGCCAAAGAAATGGCCCACTTAAAAGAGCATTACCCCGGCGCAGATGAGGAGAGACTCCGCACTTATGTGACGGGGTATTTGGCCCATGAGGAAGTTTATAAAAAACTTGAAGCCTTAAAATAAGGCTGATATACTAGTGGCCTATGTTAATCCCGACCGTAATTGAGAAGTCCCCTTTTGGCGAGCGTGCCTATGACATTTACTCGCGCTTGCTTAAAGAGCGCATCGTTTTTTTAGGCGGTCCGATTGACGACTACAGCGCTAATTTGATTATCGCCCAACTGTTATTTTTAGAAGCCGAGGATCCCAAAAAAGATATTACGCTCTATGTTAACTCCCCTGGTGGCTCAGTCACCTCCACCTTGGCGGTTGTGGACACGATGAATCATGTTAAGCCGGATATCTCGACCGTGTGTGTAGGTATGGCCGCCTCCGGTGGCGCTATCGTGCTCTCGGCCGGTAAAAAAGGTAAGCGCTTTATCCTCCCAAGTGCCGAGGTGATGGTCCATCAACCACTCGGTGGCACCGAGGGTCAAGCCTCCGATATTGCTATTACTGCCAAACACATCCTCAAAACTAAAGACAATTTAAATAAAATGTTGGCGGCCAATACCGGCCAACCGCTCGCCCAGGTGGAAAAAGATACCGATCGCGACTTTTTTATGTCCGCCGACGAGGCCAAAAAATACGGCATTGTCGATCAAATCATCAAAGAAAAAGCTGGTCGTTAGAAATGAGCCAAACTTTACTCCCTAAGAACACCCTGCTACAATAGGGGTGTTCTTATATTATTGAGTTAGATTATTAATTACCTTAAATTGACCGGCTCGACCGTTTTTAACCCTAAAATTTGCTTGTTCTGACTATGTTTTATCCTATATTGAATGGTTAGCGCGGTGTGAGCGGTCCCAATACCGCTATGAGTTTGACGATTATCTTGATTATCGGCGGCGTCGGGGTAGTAGGCATTTTGATCGGTTACTTTCTCCGTTGGCTCATTACTTTGGGCCAAAAGGGCTCAATGGAGCTCCGGATTAAGCAGGCCCTGCTTGAGGCTAAAGAGAAAGCCGGGGCTATTGTCTCGGAAGCCGAAAAAGAGGCCACTACTCTGACTACCGAAGCAAAGAGTAAAGTAGAAGAAAAAGAGCAACAGTTAAAAAAGCTAGAAGACAGATTACTTAAAAAGGACGAATTACTCGACAAGCGCCAAGGCGACATCGACAAAGAGGTCGAGAGTATTAAGCGTAAAATCGAAGAGATTAAAGTGGTTAAAGAGCAGGTAGATACCCTAGAAATTAGCAAAAAAACCGAGCTCGAGCGCCTAGCCAAGCTCTCCACCGACCAAGCTAAAGAGGAATTACTTAAACAAGTGGAGACTCAGTATCAAGACGATTTAACCGCGCGGATTAGGAAGTTTGAGTACAACGCGGCGGAAACGTTAGAGACTAAGGCCAAAGACATGTTGGCCACCATTATCCAACGACTCTCCTCCTCGACCGTGCCCGAGGTGATGTCCACCACCATTGATATCCCGTCAGATGACTTAAAGGGCAAAATTATTGGTAAAGAGGGGCGCAATATTCGCGCGTTTGAGAAGGCCAGTGGTGTGGAGGTGATTATTGATGACACCCCGGGCTCGATCGTCCTCTCCTCCTTCGATCCGGTGCGCCGCCAAATTGCCCGCACCGCCCTAGCTAATTTAATTAGTGATGGCCGCATTCAGCCGGCCCGGATTGAAGAGATGGTGGAAAAAGCTAAGGAAGAAATTGCCAAAGTAATTAAAGAGCGTGGTGAGCAAGCCGCCTATGAGGCCGGGGTATTTAATTTGGATCCGCGGATTTTACTCATTTTAGGGCGACTCCACTTCCGCACCAGTTATGGCCAAAATGTGTTGCAACACTCGATTGAAATGGCCCACTTAGCCGGGATGTTGGCCGAGGAGTTGGGCGCTGACGTGGCCGTGGCTCGCGCCGGAGCCTTACTCCACGACATCGGTAAAGCGGTGGACCATGAGGTCGCCGGGACCCACGTCGAGATTGGCCGCCGCATTTTGGAAAAGTTTAACGCTGGCGAAAAGATTATCAAAGCGATGCAGGCTCATCATGAGGAGTATCCGTATGAGACGCTTGAATCGATTATTGTTAAAGTGGCCGACAATATCTCCGGTGGCCGGCCAGGCGCGCGCCGTGATAGTGTCGAAAATTACCTTAAGCGACTTAAAGATTTGGAAGACATTGCCAACTCGTTTAAGGGGATTGAAAAGTCTTATGCCATCCAAGCTGGTCGCGAGCTCCGCGTCTTTGTCCGCCCCGAGGAAATGGGCGACTTAGAGGCTCGTAAATTGGCTCGGGACATCACTTTACGCATTGAGCAGGAGCTCAAATATCCTGGTGAAATCAAAGTGACGGTGATTCGCGAATCACGGGTAGTGGAGTATGCTCGCTAGTTGCGCAAACAGAGGCCTAAATATATACTTTAGCCATTGGTCGGTAAGCTTTTACTAACCTAACCCAATCTGTTATGAACAAAGCTAGCATTGTTGATGCAGTAAATGAGGCTATCGGTGGCACCAAAGCCGGGGCCGAAAAAGCGGTAGACACCGTGATCGAGTCAATTGTGAATACCCTTAAACAGGGCGACGAGGTCTCGATTGCCGGTTTGGGGATCTTTAGCGCCAAGACGCGAGCCGCTCGCACCGCGCGCAATCCGCGCACCGGTGAGGCCGTCAAAGTGGCGGCGATGAAGGTGCCTAAGTTCCGCGCCGCTAAAGCCCTCAAAGACGCTGTGCGTTAATCACTTGTTTTTTGAGCTCAAAAAACAAAACCAGCCTCTGGCTGGACACTACACAAAAACGCCTTACTCTTTAGTAGGGCTTTTTTGTGTCCGCTAAAAATAACTCCATCAATTGTTTGGTTATCGGACCAATTTTGCCGTCCCCGACTTTACGGCCATCGATGTTAACAATTGGTAAAACTTCTTTATTAGTGGCGGTTAAAAATACTTCGTCAGCACTATTTAATAATTTTACTGACAGATTTTTCTCCTCGGTTAATTTAAACTTGACTTGCTTGAGTAGTTTTTTAACTACTTGGGCGGTAATGCCGGGCAAGACATCGGTTTTGGGGGTAAATACTTTGTCTGCTTTAACGACAAAAATATTACTGGTCGTCGCTTCTAACACTCGACCATTATCAACATACAAAATTTCTATTGCTCCTCTTTTTACTTTAAGCGGCGCTAAAGTGAGTGCAGTTAAATAATTAGTCGTTTTAGCTTGAGGAAAAGTACGAGCAAACTCGTGGGTAATAATCTGGGCCCCGGTTTGATAATATTCGGCCGGTAAGGTATAAATTGATTCGATTAAAATAACTAGTGTCGGTTTAGTTACTGTAAAACCATCAGTAGTTGGTCCACCAGTTAAAATTAATCTAATACTCGCATCCTTTAATTTATTTTTCTTAATTAACTGGTAACAAATTTTCTCAGTTTGTTTAGCTGATAATTCGACCTTGAGACCGACTTGTTTGGCCGAGTTAACAAAGCGCTTAAAGTGCTCGTTAAAGTGGAATATGTGCCCCTGATAAGTGCGCATAAAATCAAATACCCCATAACCGCGCAAAATAGCCAGGTCGTTAATTGGCAAAACCATTTGTTTGGCCTCAATAATTTTACCATTTAAATAATGATAGCGATGTTTAAGCATGTGTAATGTTTTTTAAGCAAGTTCGTCTTTAGTTTATATGACCAAAACTGCCTTAGCTGTGGTGTTAATTGTTATCGCTTTATTAATAATCGCCGGAGGAGTGTACTACTATAACAATGACAACACCACACCAATTATTAATATTATTAACCCGCCGCCTACTACCACCAACACAGGCAATACTAACACAGGCCAAACCCGCCAAGCTAGTGTGCCACTCGTAACCACCAGCTCGAGTGTGGTGCGCTCAGACACTACAGCCGTAGTGACCGGCTCGATTGTGCCTAATGGCGCTTTTACCAACTATTGGTACGAGTATAGTACTAACGCGGACTTGAGCAATAAGCGCTCCACCGCCAGCCAAACCATTGGCTCAAGCTTCGTCTCTATCCCCGCTCCTGCTTACATTACTGGCTTAACTAAGGACACGGTGTACTACTTCCGCCTTGTGGGAGAGAACGCCCTTGGTCGCGTGGCTGGTAATCAAGCCTCCTTCCAAACTACAATTGGCACTCCTGCTCCGGTTGGTAGTGCTCCTAAAACGACCACCATCGCCGCGAGTGGTATCTCTAAAAATACCGCTAACTTAAATGGCTCGGTAACGCCCAATGGCGCCACCACCCAATACTGGTTTGAGTATGGTAAAACGGCCAACTTAGGTGACAATAGTGCCTTTGTCTCGGTGGGTGCTGGCACCCAAGCCGTGGCCGCCGCTAACTCGCTCACTAATTTGGATCCACTTACCACTTACTACTTCCGCCTCAATGCTCAAAATCAATTTGGCACTGTTAATGGCGCAATCTTAAACTTTAAAACCACGGGCCCAGCGGCCGCCATCGCCCCGACCATTACCACCCGCAATGCCACCGCCATTGCCACCTCTACTGCCACCTTAAATGGTGCCGTTAATCCTAATGCTGTCCAAACAAGCTACTGGTTTGAGTACAGTACCGATGCTAACTTTAGTACCGCGGTTAAAACTACTACTCATCAGTCAGCTGGTAGTGGCGTTACCTCAACCGCGATTGCGGCGAGTATTAGTGGTTTGAGCACCAAGACGACATACTACTTCCGCCTCGTAGCAGAGAGTAGTGTTGGTACGGTGCGGGGTGAGAAAGTTAGTTTTAAAACTAAATAACTTAATTATTAACTTATTAATTAATAAAAAAATAACTATATGGGACTCATTTTATGGATTATCTTCGGCGGAGTAGTCGGTTGGATCGCATCACTAATAATGCATACGGATTCACAACAAGGGATTATCCTTAACATTGTCGTCGGTATCGTGGGCGCTGTCGTCGGCGGCTGGTTGATGAGCTTTTTGGGCGAGAGTGCGGTAACTGGTTTTAATCTCTACAGCTTTATTGTCGCTTTGATTGGCTCGGTGATCTTGATTGCGATTGTTAAATTATTCCAACGGGCATAAATGTGCGGGTGGCGGGAATCGGACCCGCGTCTACTGCTTGGAAGGCAGTTGTTCTACCACTGAACCACGCCCGCAATGGGTAAAAGTATATCAAATATTAGACAATAAAAAAGGCGTGCATCCATAAATACAGATGCACACCCTAAAACAATTACTTTGCATTCCGAAGACGATCTTTTATCCTAACCGACCGACAACGCCCTAGACCGGCCTCATATAGCGGACAAGGATTATTAACACTAGAAAGGCAAACTCCCCGTTTGCACAAGTGTTCCCTTGTTGGCTCAAAACCACTTGGATTGAGCCCGATCTTTACCAGCTCAACCACCTGCTCTAATGAAAGCTTGGTTGGATGGACATCAGTAGCTGTTAAACTGCCGTTCATCAATGCTTGGATTTCCCCAGCGGCATAGTGCCACTCCTCGGCTTGAGGGAATTTACCCTCTTGCTCAAGTGCTGGCCAATCCAATTTGCCTTTAACTGGTCCCTTGGTCTTAATTTCAGCCACTCGGATCAGCCGAGCCACATCGCCCAATTTCAAACCATGCTTTCGATTGGTGTGAATGAGGATATGACCAGTTGAGCGGCGCTGGATCAAAACAGCGTTGTCGCCAGCCACCCTGGTCCGGTAAAACATTCCGATTTGATCACTGTCTGACTCGATTATTGCCAAACGGAGTAGCCGACCGGGCCCCGCCACCTCTTGGATAGCAACCTTGGTCTCAAACTCATTTCTGGTATCAGTCCAGAAAGTCAATTGCTCCTGATATTTTGCCTCAAGAGCCAATGTCGCCCAGGTGATCACCTCGAGCTGGTCATGTGTTTGATACATCACTTGGGCTAATTTACCCAAATCAAACGAGCCACTACCACCCTTGAGGTCATCATTCTTGATGTATCGAAGGATCTTTTCCAGGGCTGGATCATCCTCCACCTCAAGAAACTTGGCTACCAAGGTGGCAGCGCACTCCTCTTTCTTCCTGGCTCCGCCATTTAGCAAGTCCGGGTGCTCATCAAAACGACCGCGCCCGACACCTACTAACAGATACCCATCGTCTTCCCAGTCCAGAGCAGTGCGACCATCAGGCGTTTCCCCGCCATTACCCCAAAAAATAACTTTGGCTTCGGCAATGCCAGGAAAAAGATCTTGGCCGAACCTGCGGAGCAACCATATTGCTCCGATTTCATCAATATGTGGCCGCTCATGCGTTACCACAATGTGAATATTAGGCATTACCTATACCCCTTTCTGTTGGAGCCAAGCGCTCCGATTGTCGATCTCAATGTACTGTGCTACCTATAAGGATAGCATAATTAAACTAATTTGTCAACTAGGCCTAGGATATCCACCAGATTACTAAAAATCCATTGACAAATAAGCCCATTAAGGCATACAATGATATTCGGAGGTGCTTCTATGTGCCCTTGTAATCGCCTTAAAGAAGTTTTTGACGAGGAGGAGGGGGAAGTACCTAAGTAATAGGGGTAGTCGAAGAGTGAGGAGTGGAGTTTTATGGGTGCAACAATCAGCAAGCAGAAGAGAGTGCAACAGTCAATCAGGAGGACTTTGGTTAACATCTTCGGAAAGGAGAGGTTGATTACCAAACCAATCACTTTCGAAGGGCAACCTTTCCTGGAAGCCTACCTGAAAGACAAGCCGCGATCAGGACATCGATTGTATTGTCCAATCCTCGGAGGACATTTCACCATCAGCACTAAAGTTGGTGAGTTCTCCGAAGATCGGGTAGTAAACGCTTTGTCCAAACTGTCGGCCTACAAAGCTGACATGGGCTACAAAAAAGTCGCGTAAACTCTTCAGCACCCACTATTTCCCCGCCGGAGCCCGATTCTCATCGGGCTCCATTTTTTTGTTTACTTTATCCCCTATCGTGCTACAGTGAGGGCGGAATTAGACTTGGTATTTGTCAACCCAAAGAAAGGAGAAGAGAGATGGTACCGAGTAACCAAGTAGAATTTGATCGGGTTACCAATCTGATCAAACAATTTTTTCAATACAGAGTAGAGTGTCAAGCAACAAGAAATGGTGCTGGTGATATCGTAGCTAAATACGAATTTAAATCTCAAGAGCGTGAGCATGGACGAAGTGTAATGTATATTACATTTTCGACATCTGGCTCGGAAGTGACATCAGCCACAGGCGTCTTCCAAACCAAGATTAAAATGGTACCAAACACTCAACTCCGGATTCCGGTT
>CAYTWP010000023.1:0-8854 GCA_964442155.1 uncultured Candidatus Saccharibacteria bacterium | reverse complement strand
TAATCGGATTTGGCGTAAAAACTTTAAATTAGCTAAAGATATTTTAGTTAATGAGTTTAATTTAATTGATGTCTCTCGTGTTGTTAATCAACACATTGATGCTGGTAAAAATATTCTACTAGAGGGTACGCAAGGTTTTGGCCTGTCTCTCTATCATGGTTCTTATCCTTATGTGACCTCGCGAGATACTACAGCCGCTAATTTTTTAGCCGAGGCCGGTATCTCGCCATTAGCGGTCAAAGATATTATCTTAGTCCTTCGAACATATCCTATTAGGGTGGCTGGGCCATCAGGTCCATTAGCTAATGAGATTTCCTGGGTGGAGTTGTCCCAAAAAATCGGTCAGCCAGTGGAGGAGCTATCCACTGTTACGCGGAAGGTCAGAAGAGTGGCCGAATTTGATTTAGAGTTGGTAAAGCGAGCTATTCAAGCCAATCGACCGACTCAAATTGCTCTGCAGTTTTTAAATTACTTATTTCCAAAAGATGAAAATGTAACTACTTGGGAGGATTTGAGCCCAGAAGCTAAAAATTATCTTGAGCAGTTAGAACAAACTTTACAAGTGCCAATTACACTCATTGGTACTGGGAGAGCTCACGAGGCGATGATTGATCAGCGACAATCAGTGTTTTAATTGGTATATTGTTAAGTGTTTATGATTGAGGCTTTGATTATTTTCATTCGGGAGGTGTTGTTACCACTTGGTGTGTGGGGGGTTTTGGCGGGGGGATTTTTAGAGGAGATTGTGGCGCCAGTGCCATCCTCGTTAGTGATGCTTAGTGCCGGCTTCTTTTTCCTGACCATGCCACTCTCGGCCAGTTTCATCATCACTTTAATTTTTAAATTGGTGATACCGATTACTATTGGGGTGGTGGCCGGCTCGATGATTTATTATTACCTCGGCTATGTTTTTGGTCGGCCGTTTATTGAGCGCTATGGCCGCTTACTGGCCGTTGGTTGGGCGGACGTTGAGCGTTTGGATGAGCGACTTAAGCGCTCGGGGAGTGATGAGTGGGTATTGTTTGGCCTGCGCGTTTTCCCCTTAATCCCCAATATTGCCATTAATTTGGGCTTTGGGTTGGCCCGGTACCCCTGGCGCAAATTTTTAGTGATCATTACCGCTGGTACCGCTTTACGAGCCCTTATTTTAGCCATCATTGGCTCGGTCACTGGTAATTTATATTTAGCTTATGCTGACTTGATCGACAAATTCGAGAATCGGATTTTAGTAATTTTAATCATTTTAGCTTTAGTTTTTATTATCTATCGAGTGGCTAAACAACGTAAATTACTATGACCTGGCTCCAAGTTTTAATTTTAGGGGTAGTTGAGGGCCTTACCGAGTTTTTACCGGTCTCTTCGACGGGGCATCTAATTTTAGCGACTAAATTATTAAATATTACCAGCTCCCCATTTGTCACCTCGTTTACCATTGCTATCCAATTAGGAGCGATTATGGCGGTAGTTATTTTGTATGGGCCAAAATTGTGGCTTAATAAAAAGTTGGCTTATTTGGCAGTGGCTGGATTTATCCCCACAGGCATCATTGGTTTTTTACTTTATGGTTTAATAGTCAAAAGATTCCTCACTAGTCCAATGATTGTAGTCTGGGCTCTGGTTATTGGAGGGTTGTTCTTAATTTTATTTGAAAAGTGGTATCAGAAACGTTTCCAAAATGCGGAGACTAAAAGTTTAATCGACTTAACTTTACCTGATGCTTTGATTATTGGCTTAGTCCAAGCAGTCTCCATTGTGCCGGGAGTCTCGCGCTCGGCCGCTACCGTCGTGGCTGGCCTCGCACGCGGCTTTAGCCGCCAGGCGATTGTGGAATTTTCCTTTCTCCTTGCTATCCCGACGATGCTCGCCGCTACCAGCTATGATTTACTAAAACATGGCGCGATTTTTACCGGTAGTCAGTGGGAGTTATTGCTGTTTGGGGCGCTCATTTCGGCCATTGTTGCCATCATTTCGATTAAATGGTTAGTCCGCTTTGTCCAAAGCAATTCTTTTGTTATTTTTGGAGTTTATCGCCTTATTATCGGCGTTATTTTCTTAATTATTTTTCTTCAAGTTTTTTAGGGGCCAGTTATCCCCATTGACGCTTAAATTATAAGGTTTTTTAGTGATGTCCGGTGGTATAATTGGGGGTAGATTACGGACATAAAAGAAGGGTGATTACTGTATTAAAACAATTAATACGTCGGATAGAACCTTACCTTCTTTTTTCAGTCGATCCCGCTTTAATTCGGGCTGTTTGTCGTGTCGCCATTTTGATTTTAATTACTATTGCTTTGGTTATTCCTACTGGCACTACGGCGGCCATTAATCAGCAAATAAATTATCAAGGTAAATTAACCGACGCCAGTAATGCGGCCGTTACTGATGCTGATTACAGTATTGTGTTTAGTTTGTACACCGTCTCCTCCGGTGGCTCCAATGTTTGGACCGAGACCAAAACGGTTACAGTGACCAATGGTCTGTTTAGTGTGATGTTGGGCTCAGGTACCTCGCTTGCCACAGTCGACTTTAATCAAACTCTTTATTTGGGTGTTAAAGTTGGTTCCGACTCCGAGATGACACCGCGTAAAATTATTGGGGCGGTACCAGCCGCCTTTGAGGCTGATAAATTAGATGGCTTAGATTCATTAAGTTTTGTAAATGCCGCTACCACCACTTTGCCCAATGTTTGGAGTATGACTGGTTTGGGTCAAATAGGTTCATCAAGTGCTACTACGACAGCGCTTGGTAATTTGTCGGTCATAGGTACGACTATTTTTAATGGCTTGGTCAGTGGCTATCAGCAAATTTCCGCACCCTTCTTTACGGCGACCTCAAGTCAAGCCTCTACTTTCCCTTATGCTTCTTCGACAGCGATCACTAGTGTTATTAGTTATGCCACTAACTTTTTTGCCACTGGCTCAAGTACACTCCAAAACTTTACGGCGGTAAATTCTACTACCACTAATGCCACCACCACGACCCTTTTTTCCACCACAGCTTCATCTACTAATTTATTTACTTCTAACTTTACTTTGGGTCGAGTGTCCGGCTTTCTTAAAGCTACCGCGGGAGCAGTCACTACCTCGCTAATTGATTTAACGGCCGATATTACGGGTGTCCTCGGTATTTCTAATGGTGGTACTAATCAAACGGCTTTTAGTAATGGTGCCATGACTTATTTTGATGGCACTAGATTAAACTCGACCTCTAGTCCAACTATTGGTTGGCTGACGGCTACGACTAGTAATGCCACCTCTACTTTTGTTGGTAATGTTAATATTATCGGCAATTTACAAACTTCGGCTAGCTCCACCGCTACTGGTCAGGCGATTTTTACTTACGTTCCAATTTTGCCACACTCGTTTAGTAGTTGGGTTATTGGGGCAGCCAACACTAATGTCCAAAACTCAACTCTCTTCATTAACCCTACTACGGCTGTTACTGACACTAATTTACTAGGTTTAGCAGTGGGTAACTCGGCTAAGTTTATTGTTGATGCGGAGGGTGATGTTTTTGCCAATTCCCTCACTTTGGTTGGTAGTCAAACAGTTAGTACCTCCAGTATCTCGACCTTGATTGTCGAAAATAATTCCTTCCTTGGTGATGCGGCCAATAGTGACTGGACCCACATCAAAGGATCGGCTTGGATAGAGGCCGACAAATCCAGTGGCGCCTCCTCAACTGCTTTAACCGTTACGCAAACTGGTAGTGGTAATATTTTTAGAATAGCTTCGGATTACAGTACCGCTAATCCCTTTTTCCTCGTTACAGCCGCGGGCAATGTGGGTATTGGTACTTCTAGTCCATATGCGCCACTGTCAGTGCTAGGACAAGTAGTCGCTTCATACTTTACGGCTACTACCTCCCAAGCGTCCACCTTCCCTTACGCTTCCACGACTGGCTTAACCGTTTCCACTTTAGCCTCAACTACCAATTTATTAATTTCTAAAATTGGGACTAGTACTCAAGCTTTTGCGGTGGGCTCGGGTAGTATTACCAATATCGATATGTCGGGAGGTGATTTATATGTCGGTGGCGACGGGGAAATTGATGGGGTTCTATATGTTCAGGGGCAATTAATCTCCTCCGGCGAAACTACTTTTACCGGTGGTACGACCTTTACTCATGTACCCACTCAAGCTCACTCGTTTAGTAGTTGGTCTATTGGCGCCGCCAGCTCCAATGTTGATGATGCCACTATTTATATTAATCCTGCTAGTGCCGCCGCTGACACTAACTTATTAGGTGCGGCAATTGGCGGCTCGGTTAAGTTTTTACTCGATGCTGAAGGCGATATTTTTGCCAACTCCATTACCACGATTGGTGGCTCTACTTTAAGTACTTCTACGATTTCTACTTTAGTGGTGGAAAATAGTTCTTACTTAGGTGATGCCGCTTCCAATGATTGGACGCATATCAAAGGCTCAGCTTGGGTGGAGAGTGATAAGTCAAGTGGGGCTTCCTCAACCGCCTTTAGTATTACTCAAACTGGCACTGGCGACTTTTTACGGGTGGCCACGGACTATGCCGGAGCGATTGCTAAATTTGTGATTAAAAATTCAGGGCTAGTTGGTGTCGGTACCTCGAGCCCGTTTGCTAAATTCTCGATCCACGCTAACAATGGCGAGACAGATACCTCATTATTTGAGGTAGGCTCATCTACAGCTAGTGCCACCAGTACTTTATTTAAGATTACTAATGCTGGTTATGTTGGTATTGGGACAGTAAGTCCAATCGGCGAATTAAATGTTGTCCAAAGCGGAGTTACTAATGGTAATCGTGGTATTAGTAATATTCAATACAGCGATACTGCTCACAGTGGAGTTATATCTATTGGAAAAAGTAGAGGGACGGTTGCGGCGCCAACCACAGTGGCTGATGGAGATTTCTTAGGTCGACTCCAATTTTCCGGTTATGGTTCCTCAGCCTTTTCTAATACCACCTTTATTGACGGTAAAGTTAATGGGACGGTGAGTGGGAATACAATACCTACTGACATGATCTTTTCAACCAATTCAACTGAGAGATTAAGAATACTAAATGGTGGTAATATCGGAGTCGCCTCTAGTTCTCCATGGGGGCTATTGTCAGTTAATGCTAATGCTTTGTCAGCTGGTGTCCCACAATTTGTGGTGGGATCTTCGACTGCTACAAACTTTATTGTGGCTAATAATGGTAACGTTGGTATTGGAATAACAGACCCATCTACCCTGTTGTATGTTAGGGGGATTAGTCCAACCACTACACTTAGAGACTCAGTCACGGGTATTACTGGTAACTTATATAATGTTGGTGCCCTTAACTTTGAGGGGAGCGATGCTAGTAGTAATGTAGCTGGTGCTTATGCTAGTATCGAGGCTTATGCGGTAGATGAGAACTCTAATGCTCAAGGGACGGTAAATGAAGGTGGTCGTCTAGATTTTAATATTTGGCGACATGATGCTAGTGCCGTTGCTAGAACAAAATATACAGCCTTATCAATAAATAATTTTGGGGCGGTCGGTATTGGTACCACCACCCCATTTGCTACTCTAGCTGTTAACCCTCTTGCTGGGTTTGCTTCTAATCAATTTGTGGTGGGTTCCAGTACAGCGACAAGTTTGATTATTAAGAATAACGGCAATGTGGGAATCAATAACACTACAGCCAATCAAAAATTGGATGTTAATGGTATTATCCAAGCTTACAACGGAGATGGTTTGGCTGATCCAACCGCCGCCGCTTCCGCTGGAGCTCGATTCTCATTTAATAGTGGCACGGGGGCATCTAACTTTTACGGTATGGGTATTGGGGCGATTGATGGTACTCAATATCCAATTTGGTTCCAAACTGGCAGTACTAATGGTGGTGGGTTTGAGTGGTACATTGGCGCTAGCGAACAAGCTCGTATTCACAAAGACGGAAACTTTGGTATCGGCACCACCTCACCTTATGCCAAATTATCAGTAGTTGGTCCAGTTGTGGCCGCATACTTCCACGCTACATCTACTGCCGCTACTTCAACTTTTGACACCAACATTCAATCTGGTGGCAATACTGGTTTTAGAGTATGGGCCAATACTCCGGGGGCAACTTGGGCTAGTGGATCGGTAACCATTGGCGGTACTTTTCCCGACAACGGATTCTCTGTGACTCGAGTGGGTGGGTCAGACTCAACTTTTGCTCGTTTCCGTACCTCAGCTTCAGGTGACTTTATCCAAATCCTATCGTCTGGCGCTGGGGTGGTCATGCAGGGCCGTAACAGCTCTACTGCAACATGGCAATTAGCCACCACTAATGGACATAATTATTTTGCGCCAACGGCTGGTGACTTTGGCTTTGGTGTTTCCTCCCCAACGGCGCGGATGCAGATTGCGACTTCGACCACCGCTTCTTCTACTACTAAGTGGTCTAACAGCAGTACCGGATCAACCGCCACTGACGGTCTAGAAGTTGGTATCGGCGCCGATGGTAACAACTGGATTTGGGGTATGGACGCTACTCCAATCAAAATCGGTACGGCAAATGTTGAACGTCTAACTATCACTTCTGGTGGTGGTGTGGGAATTGGTACGACTTCTCCAGCCTCAACCCTTTCAGTTACAGGCAGTATTTACTCAACTGGTGGTCTTGGTTTGGGTGGTATGGTCGCTCAAGCTTCTAACACTATTTACTTTGGGACTAGTGGAGGTGTAATTGGGCCATATCTATCTCGGGATAGCTCAACTGGCGGATTAATCGTAGATAATCATGGCGGTGCAGGAGGAGGGTTTGTGGTTAAAGCTAATGCTGGAGCTACTACCGTAGCCACGTTTAAAAATACTGGTTTGGTCGGTATTGGTACTACTACTCCAAACTGGAATTTACAAGTAGCTGGTACTCGGCCTTCATTTGCTATTACTGACACAGCTGGTGGTACCAATAAACAACATTGGCTTTTCTCTTCTCAGGGTGGGAATTTTTATGTAGCAACCTCGTCTGATATTTTGGCTACGAGTACAATATCGGCATTAACAGTTAACTCTAATGGTTGGTTGGGTATTGGTACCACTAGTCCATCAGCAAAATTAGCTGTTGCTGGCGGTATTTTTGCCACCGCCTCATCAACTTTTATGAATGGTATTGATTTAACTAATGGCTGTTTCTCAATCCGAGGTACTTGTTTTGCTAGCGGTGGATCTGGGACCGTTAATACTGGTACCATTAACTCTTTAACTTATTATCCGGGTACAGGCACTACTGTTGATGATGCCTCTGGTTTACTGTGGCTCTCCACTAACAGTAGTTTAATTATTGCTACCAGTACCACTAATGCCGGTCTGTATACCAATCACATCAATCGTGGTTTTGATGGAATTGTTTCTAATGATGGCGATCCTGGTGATAATCTTTATGTATCATACGGTGGTGATGGCTCTGGAGCGGGAGATAATGATGGTGGCACTGGTGGTACCGTCTACATTGCTGGTGGTGGCCTTGGCGATGATGATGGTAACGGTGGCAATGCTGGCCGAGTGATTTTAGTATCGGGTGGTGCTCCAGATGTGGGGATTGGTAGTTATGGTTCTGATGGCCGAGTAGACATTGGTAATCCGACCACTAATGGTACGGGTGCGGTCTTAAATGTGTATGGTAATGCTAGCACTACCGCTAACCTGTTTGTTTTGGGTGGCTACATAAACTCAGCGGCTAGTTATGCGGGTAAAGCCACTTCACTCGACACCAGTATCTCTTTAGCAGACAATGGTATCTCTAGTAGTAAAAATGGTGGCACTGGCGGGTCAGTATCGCTTGGCTTGGGTGGCACCGGTTATACTAACAATAGCCCTGGTAATGGTGGTGTTGGTGGTACTCTTAATTTTGCCATTGGTGGCACTGGTGGAGATATCGATACTAGTGGCACTGGTGGCACTGGTGGTGCTGGCGGTACCCTTAATATTGGTGGCCAAGGTGATACCGATGGTACCGGCGGTACTGGCGGTACTTTAAATTTAGTTTTTGGTGGTACTGGTGGCACCACAGGTGCTGATGGTACGGTGAATATTGGTCGTACGGGTGGTAATGAGAATGCTACTTTGCAGGTAAATGGTAAAATCAATCTCCAGCAAGCAGCGGCTTCTGGGGTCGGTGATACCTTCCTCTGTCTTGACTCGACTGGGGACATCCAATCAGGGGCCACTTGTGCCGCCTCAACCGAGAAAGTTAAAACTAATATTCAAAAATACACTGGTGGTTTAACTAGTATTTTAGGTCTTTCGGCAATTTCTTTTAATTATGACCTTAATTACTATGATGGTCGCGAGGATATTAGCTTCTCGGCGGAAAAAACGGCCGAGATTGATCGGAGGTTTGCGGTGATTGCCGAAAAAGATGAGATTTTGCTAAATGGAAAATTGGTTAAAAAAGGTGATCCGATTGCGCTTAACACTAACGCTATTTTAGCGGCAACAGTATCAGCTATCCAAGAGCAACAATTGCAAATTGCCTCAACGACGGAAAAGTTGGATCAATTAATTGCCGGTGGTAAGATCGCCACTAATTATTGGACGATGGATAGTGCCTCCAGTAGTATCAAAACTTTTGCGGCGGTAGACATGGCTGGGTTTGAAATTAGGAATGTTAAAGCGATTACCAGCGCCTCGGGTAAGTGGAGTATTGATGAAAATGGTAAATTATTAACTCAAGATATTGAGACCAAGCGCTTATTGGTGGAGGAAGGGGTCACTACTAAAGACAAGTCCTCCGGTGATTACTATTGTATTTATGTTGAAGGGGGATCAGTCAAAACGGATAAAGGTAGATGCGAAGATTTAAATAATGGGGTCCAAGGTGATGAGAGTGATGACTCTAATTCTGAACCAGAACCAGAGCCCGA
>CAYTWP010000022.1:4031-8910 GCA_964442155.1 uncultured Candidatus Saccharibacteria bacterium | reverse complement strand
GGAGGTTAAAGGGCCTTTTGGGGCCTAAAACAAGGAGATCTTTGCCATGAATATCCCCGTACAGAAGTACTCGTTGGAACAGGTCAACCAAGTCGCCGACAGATTGACCGAAAAGGCCATGAAGTTTGCGGAGTTGGTCCCGGCGTTCATCCTGAATCCGGAGATTGAGAAAAAGATCAAATCCGGCCTCGACAAGCTGAAACACACGGAGTTTGACTGGGCAATGGAAGCGTTCACAAGCGCTGAAGAAAACTTCGACAACCGCGCCCGTCACTTCGTCAAGAATGCACCGGAAAAGAAGTTTGGCTTCGAGATCAATCGCTTGCGTAAAGCCAGCGCAGAGAAAGCGATCATGAAGCCGCTGACAGATACCATGAAAAAGTTTGAGGAAACGATTTCCGGCATGAACTTCGACCTCATCGAAGCGGCACAGCAGTACGCCGACGTGACCGCAGCCATCGAGCTGGCGAACAGGAAGTTCAGGGCCGCGAGTCGTAACAAACAAAAAAAGGCCATGCAAAAAGAAACGGCCGCCCTGCTCGAAGTAGTGCGACCCGATGCCGTGGCCAGCGCCACAAGGTTCGAAGACAGGCTGGCAAACATCGCAAAAAGCTTCGCCGCCGCCTAGACTGCGTCCCCGTTCCACACACAAACAACTCGCTACTGCCGTAATGGTAGGAGCGGGTTTTTTCTTTGGTTATTTTATTCTGTTACTGGCGTGGCAATAATTACTTCACCTAGTTTGAGGCCAGAAACTACTTCAATCAATCCCCCATCACCAGTGGCGCCGGTCACAATTTCTTTTTCAATAATTTGCTTACCATCTTGGACTTTGACCATCGTCTTGCCGTCGCTATTTTTACTTAAAACATAAACTGGCACGATTAATACATTCACTTTTTTAGCCGTCTCAATGGTTAAGTTAGCCGTTAAACCAGTTTTAATCCGCTTATCATTAGTTTTAACTGTTACTTTAGTTTTAAAATTTGGTACACCGTCGCGGATGGTCTCGCCCTGATCAATCACCGTTACCGCACCAGCAAAAGTCTCTCCCGGTAAAGCATCAAAAGTAATTTTTACACTATTACCAATCGAGACCTTGGCAATATTAACCTCCGGGATAAAAGCCTCCACCTCAAAACTATTACTATTAGCAATTACCGATGTGACGACCACATTCGCCTCCACGCTCTCACCCACTGTCGCCTCTTGTTTAGTCACTAAACCAGTCAGTGGAGCATAAATAATCCCTTTACCGATCTCGGCGTTAATTTTGGCAATGGCGGCTTGGGCGGTATCAATTAAAGTATCTTGGACAGCAATGTCCGCGGCGGCGGCACGATATTTTTCATCAGCCGTAGTGAGATCACCAACTAAGGCATTAATTGAGGTACGAGCCTCAGCAATATCAGCCTCATCAGTAGTATTGTCTAAATAATTAACAGCAAAAGCAAGGTCACTTAAAAACTCCACAAATTGATCTAAATAATCTTTAGCCTGATCGGCTAAAAGAGCAGTGTCCGTACCAGCCTCAATTGCTTTTTCCCACTCGGTTAAATTACGAATAGATTGACTGCGTGAATTTCCTAAACGCTCGCGCAGACTTGAGCCCTTATAAGAGATTACTAGATTAGCACTATCCCATCTAGGACTATCATAAAACTCATCGATAGTGGTGCCCATCACCGTGTCCGCCTCAGCAAAGGACTCGGCAATAGCATCAGTCAAAGCTCGTTTAGCATCAGTCAAAGCCACTTTAGCACTGGCTACTTTGGCCTCGTTTTGTTTTAAAGTCGCCTCCGCACTTTGGCGGTCAGCATACAAGTCAGCTTGATCTAGAGCGGCAATTAGCTCGCCAACATAGACCTGTTGGCCTGGTTGCTTAGTTACTTGGGCTACCCGGCCACTTTTAGCAAACGAGAGGTCCACTTGGCCCACCGCTTTGACCTTGCCGCTCGCTTGGACACTCTGGATCAAGTCTTGTTGGGTGACTTTAATAGTAGCCTCCCCATCACCAGAGCGGAACCAGATAACACCACCACCAATAAGTACCACTGCAGCAATAGCCGAGATCGTTTTAGGATAGAGCCAAAAATAGGATTTTAGTTTAAACATAAGCTTGGCTACTGTAGCACATCAGCGATAATTTGTCCATCATCGAGCGTAATCACCCGCTCGGCCAATTTGGTATACTCGGCCTCGTGGATAACCATCACAATAGTTTGACCTTGGCGATGCAACTCCTTAAAAAGCTCGAGTACCACGTGCGCCGTCTCGCGATCTAAGTTAGCCGTCGGCTCATCGGCAAAAATAATTTTAGGCTCATGAGCAATGGCCCTGGCAATACTGACTCGCTGTTGCTGACCACCCGATAGTTGGCTGGGTAAATTATCTGTCCGGTCGGCTAAACCAATTTGAGTTAGCGCCTGGAGGGCTTTAGTCGCTGCCTGCCCGTAAGTTAAGCCCTGCATTAAAAGTGGCACCATCACATTCTCGAGCGCCGAGAGCTCGGGCAATAAAGCGTAGTCTTGGAAGACATAACCTAATTCGTATAACCTAAACCGCGTCCGATCGTCATCACTCAAATTAATTACATCCGTTTGGTCAATCGTAATCTCACCACTATTAGGCCGGTCTAGTAAACCTAATTGATACAACAAAGTACTTTTACCCGAGCCCGAGCGACCGGTGATGGCTAAAAATTGGCCGGCCGGGATGTCGACGCTCAACTCTTTAAGCACCACTAACTCGCCATCACCAGACTCGTATTTTTTAATTAAATTTTTAGCATTAATCATAAATTTTTAGCGACCTAAAATCGCATCTAAAGTGTTTTGCTTAGCCACAATCCGCGCCGGGATGTAACCGGCAATTAAAGTGGCGATCATTAAGGCCAGCACTCGGAGTAAAGTACCGCCAGCCGTCGCCACTAAAATACCATCACTAAAGGGGAAGTCGATCGGATGCGCCGCCAAGTAAGGCTGGAGCACGCCAAATAAAATTATTGCTCCAAGTAGTGTGCCAACACTAGCGTAAAAAAGCGATTGGATCACATAGGCGCACTCAATCACCACCGCATCAATGCCAATCCCCTTTAAAATGCCAATGTATTTGCGACGAGTGATGGCATTAATAAAGATGACGATAAAAATAGTAATCGAGGCTACCACTAAACCAATTGAGCCGATCATATTGCCGAGCAAAGCAAAAGTATCTTTAATATCTTTAAGGAATTTAGGTTGAGCATCAAGCCAAGTTTGGACTTTAGCCCACTCGCCCGCCCCGGTAGCTAAAATCGCTTGCTTGGCGACATTGGGATCAGCCCCTGGTTTTAAACGCACTGCAATCTCATCGACATTGTAATCTCCCCGACCAATAATCGGCCGCAATTGGCTATCAACTAAAAAGACGCGACGACCGATCTCATCGACCTTGCCATGAATAATCCCTTTAACGGTGTACTCCCGCGTATTGCCATTTAAAACTAAGCGGACTTTACTCCCCACCTCGACATTGTCGAGTAATTGTAAACCAGGCGAGTCGATCGGTAAGTATTTACGTAATAACTGATAGCCGATAACTATTTGATCATAATCGGATGGCGACAAATACTCACCCTCGGTGACTAAACTAGCCATCCCGGTCACCGCCTCCTCGTCGGCCGGATTAATCCCAGTAATAATGGTACCGGCACTCTCGATCGGATCACGCTCATTAATCCGGGTTTGATAATTAGCCTCGATAGTCCCACCCTCCATGTAACGAGCAGTGACACTCTCGGTCCACGGTAAACTTTTAACTAAGGTCAAAAGCTCTGGACTATGCTCAATATAATCTTTTTGTTTTAAAGTGGAGATAATAATGTCGCCAGTGTAACGAGCACGGTAAGTCGTCTCTGAGCCCTCAATCAAACCGACCAAAATGCCACTAACAACCACTAAGTTTAAAAAGGTTAACGCCATCACAAAAATGATTAAAACCGTACTCCAGCGACTCGAGCGTTTAACCTGGCGGAAGGCTAAAAACCAGCCAATGGTGATGGCCGTCAAAAAGTAGCGGAAACGCTTAAGGCGCTTAGGCTTAGTCATTAAGGGCTAATCTTAGCACATGATCCAAAAATTGGGGATGGCTGACCCCTACCGCTTGGAGGGCCTTAGGCAAGAGCGACTCATTAGTTAAACCGGGCAAAGAATTAGTCTCTATAATGTAAATCCCCCGCGGGGTGACCATAAAGTCGGAGCGAGAATAATGAGCTAGACCAAGGACTTGATGAGCCAATGTTGCCTGACGAGAAAGTTCTATTTTTTCATTGTTAGTAAAATTACCAGGGCAAATCTCTTGAGTAGCACCACTATATTTATCTTCATAATCCCAAAGGGCTTTACCTTTGGGATATCTAATCTCAATTGGTAGTAAAGCGTAAATTGGTTCATTTCGTAATCCTTCGACCACACCAACGGTGGCCTCTTTGCCGCGCAAATACTCTTCAACCAAAACATTATTAGTACAACTAAAACAATTTGTGACAGCGTCGGCTAATTGGTGGACGGTTTTAGCTAAAAATAAACCAACGGACGAGCCGCGATCAGCCGGCTTAATCACCCATGGCGGCGGTAATTGTCTAAAAATTTGGCTCACCACCAGCTCTAAATCATCAGCTGGCTTAATTACTCGCCCTTGGGGTACACGCAGGCCGGCTTTAGTAAACAGCTCTTTACTGGTCTGCTTGTCCATCGCTAAAGCTGAGGCTAAATGTCCCGCTCCGGTATACTTAGCCCCTAAATCATCAAATAGTTTTTGGATTTGACCATCCTCACCAAACTCGCCATGTAAAGCATTAAAAATAACATCAACACTTTTGACCGCCCGGTCGGGCGTA
>CAYTWP010000022.1:0-4021 GCA_964442155.1 uncultured Candidatus Saccharibacteria bacterium | reverse complement strand
CCATCGCGGGTTATTAAAATGTCACGACCCGAGTAGTGGGCTGGTAAGTGACGGAGCACACTGCCACCAGTTTTAAGTGAGACCTCATACTCGCCGCCCAGACCGCCGCGGACAACACCGACTCGGATTGCCCCCATACGGTTATTTTAAGCTACCTAATTTAGCCACCACGTCATCTAAGGTAAAGTTGGCTTTGATTAAAAAATCGGTCGCGCCTAATTTTTTAGCTTTATCGATATCCTCCCGTTGACCAAGGTTGGAAAAGACAATTACCGGTACCCCTTTAATCTCACCGTCCTCTTTTAATTTTTCTAAAACCTCAAAACCGCTTTTACCAGGGAGTAGTAAATCGAGCAAAATAGCATCCGGTTTTTCTTTAGGGATTAAGTCAATCGCCTTGTCACCGTTCTCGGCCACGGCCACCTCATAACCCTCCTTCTCTAAACGCTTAACCGTTAATGAGCGTAGGAATTCGTCATCCTCAACAATAAATATTTTTTTAATCGCCATAATTAGGACTTAATCTAGTATAGGCCGATTATACCATAGCTGGGCCGGCCAAGGGTAGGGAGAAGTGGAAAGCGGTGCCGTTTACCCCGCCAGCGGTGGGGCCAGAACCAACGGGGCTCTCAAACCACATTGTCCCCCCATGCGTCTCGATAATATCCTTACAAATATATAAGCCCAAGCCACTACCGTCCGGCTCCATGGAGACGGCATTACCAGCCCGGAAAAACTTATTAAAAATCTTAGCTTGATCAGCCTGACTAATCCCAATACCACTGTCTGTAACTACTAACTCTAAGCTCGGCTTAGGACTATTAAGGGCGGTGTCCACCAAAGCGACTTTAACCTCGCCATCAACCGGCGTGTATTTAATGGCATTGTCGAGTAAATTCTCCACCACCATCCGGAGCTTGCCGGCATCGCCTTTAAGGGTGGGTAAAGATTTATCTGGCGCAGTCAAATTTAATTTAATTTTTTTACTCAAAGCTTGAGGCTCAAACTCTTTAGCAATGGTCGCCACTAATTGTTTGAGATCCACGGCCGTTAAATTAAGATTTTGGACGGTATTGGGTCGCGCATCAACCAACAATAAATCATTAACAATCCGGATCATCCGCTCGGTGCTCAACAAACCCTTATCAATAAATGTTTTTTGATCCTCACTCACCGGACCCAAGTCACCTTTAGAGAGCATGTGGAAAGTCCATTTAATCGCCGCCAGGGGCGTGCGCATTTGGTGAGCGGTAACGGAGACGAACTTAGATTTAGAGGCCTCAAACCCCTCCAAGCGATTGGTGGCAAATTTAGCCTCGAGCTCGCGAGCGCCGATCTCACGCTCCCGCTCGGATAACTCACCCTGAACTTTAGCTTGGGTTAACTCTTTATGCGCCTCCACTTGTTTAATCACAAAATCTTCACGCTTTTTTAACTCATTGCGATCATGCGCTAAACGCGCAATCTCTAAAATTGCTAACAGTAAAAATAAGTACGGTGCTAAAACAATGAGCGCCGAGAAAGGCATTACTGATTAGTATAACATCCGACGACGCACTTTTCGATGATAGGACAGTGCAAAACTGTGGGCTAAAGCATTGGCTTTAATAATCGCCGACTCATGCAGGGCGATAATTTGCTTGTCACCTTTAACTTCGCGCATGCGATGGCGCTCATCTTTAGTGACGGCCACTACCGGCCAATTAACTCCGGACGCACCCAATACTTTTTGAGCCGCATTAAATTGGGTGACGCCACCATCCACTACGATTAAAGCTGGGGCTGGCCACTCGGGGTGACCTAAGCGCCGTTCGAGCATCTCGCGTAAATTAGCGACATCGTTATTTTTAGCGCCTAATTTAAATTTACGATACTCACTTGGCGCCGGCTCATTATTTACCACCACGGTCATTACCCCCACCACCGCGGTGCCACTAATATGGGCCACATCGTAACTCTCAATTCTCGTCTGACGAGAATTGCTCTGAGTCTCATCGAAGAGCGATCCTTCCTTGATCAACGCTACATCTTGAATGTGTTGGAGAGCGTAAAGTTGATTACGCACCTTAGCCGCTTGCTCAAAGTTTTGTGTTTTAGCTAACACTCTCATCTCCCGCTCTAAATTTTTAATTACTTTACTAGTCTCACCACTTAAAAATAAACTCAAGTTTTTGATAATCTTTTTATAATCTTTTTGGCTAATCTCGCCCGTACATACTCCTGGGCATAAACCAATCTGACGATTAAAACAGGGTTTACCTTGATTTGGATTACAGGTATCTCTAAATGGAAAAATTTTACGAATCAACTTTAGCGCCACCTTTAACTCGCTGGCCTTTGGAAATGGACCAGACACGTGATCATGCCCCAAAACGCCGTCTTTATCCCAAAGGGTCCCTACGCCGCTCGTTTTGCCCCAGATCACTTTGTTATTTAACGGAGACGAGTCAGAAAGCCGAGCCGCGTGAGGCTCCTCTGGAGTAAAGCGGGCGGGTTTATGACTTGTCGTAGTAGATAGATCCTTTCCTCTAACCATTAATACTCGCGGCCAAGGCTCGTTGGTAATCATGATGTACCAAAAACTTTTATCATCCTTTTCTTTAGAGTTATATTTTGGTTGATGCTTCTTTATTAAAGTAGTCTCTAGTAACAATGCCTCCAACACCGAGTTAGTAGTTTGCCACTTTAAGCTAGTGGCTTGCTCAAGCATCGAGACCAAGCGTGGGCCACGAGTGTCGCCCAAGTCGCCGTTAAAATAACTGCGGACACGATCTTTAAGCGAGGTCGCTTTACCAACATACAAAAGCTCCCGGCCTTTATAAAAAAAGTACACCCCCGGAGTATCTGGTAGTTTGTATTTTTTAACTTGTTTGAGGTTCATTACTTTTTCTTAAGAGCGCGTTTTAAATACTTAGCGGTGTGGGAGCCGGGGGCGTAGGCCACTTCCTCTGGAGTACCTTGAGCGATAATTTTACCACCGTCTTTGCCACCCTCCGGTCCCATATCAATAATATAGTCAGCTGATTTAATCACCTCCATATTATGCTCAATCACCAAGACACTATTCCCCTTCTCTACCAAGCGCTGGAGGATCTCAATTAAATTTTTAACGTCTTCGTAGTGGAGGCCAACTGTCGGCTCATCAAGTAAATAAATTGTCCGCTCAGCAAACGGGCGGTACAGCTCTGACGAGATTTTAACTCGTTGCGCCTCACCACCACTCAAAGTCGTCGCGCTTTGGCCCAACTCTAAATAACCTAAGCCCACATCGTTTAACGTTTTAAGCCGATCGTAAATGGACGGGATATCACCAAAAAAGTCGAGCGCTTCCTCTACCGTTAAGTGGAGCACCTCATTAATATTTTTACCGCGGTAAAGTACCTCTAAAGTATCTTTTTGATAACGCGTCCCACTACAAACATCACAAGGCACATAGACGGTTGGTAAAAAGTGCATCTCCACCGCGATCATGCCATTACCTTGGCAAGCCTCACAACGCCCACCCTTAACGTTAAAGGAGAAGCGGGACGCCGTCCAACCACGTAAGCGTGACAAGTCGACCGAGGCAAACATGTCGCGGATATGACCAAAAGCCCCGGTGTAAGTGGCCGGGTTGGAGCGCGGCGTGCGACCAATGGCCGACTGATCAATCAACACCGCGCGTGACAAATATTCGGTACCACTAAACTCACTGGCATTGTAAATTTGGGCGGTGCGATATTTACGCTCAAAACGGCCTTGGAGATTTTTATGGATCACCTCGTAAAGGAGACTGGATTTACCGGAGCCGGAGACACCGGTGAGCACCACCAATTTACCGAGCGGCACATCCACGTTGGCATTTTTAACATTAAAAATATTAGCGTTACGGATTCTGATTGTCCCCTTTTCGCTCGAGCGGCGCTTCTCCGGCACCGGCACCGTGCGCTCGCCCCGTAAATAATCAACTGTGAGCGAGTTAAAAGTATTCTTTTTCGCGGTCAATAACTTTTCCGTCCAGTCGGCCGCCACCACCTTACCA
>CAYTWP010000021.1:0-9201 GCA_964442155.1 uncultured Candidatus Saccharibacteria bacterium | reverse complement strand
CCCCACTTCTTTTAATTTAGTAATCACCGTGGCATCATAACTGGCAGTGTAATTGGCTAAAATTTTAGAGGCACAGGAGACGATTTTACCCTCAATTAAAATATTATCTTTAATGGCAATCGGAATACCAGCTAGTGGCGATAATTTTTCCCCCTTAGCCCGGCGCTCATCAATGGTTTTAGCTTGGTCTATGGCATCGGCAAAAACTTCTAAATAGGCATTTAAATTATCGGCTTTAGCTTTAGTTAAATAATGCTCAACTAAAGCGACAGCGGTTAATTCCCCACTGGCCAATTTTTTAGCTGCCTCACTAATGGTTAATTTAGTCGTATCCATATTAACTAGTGCTGTCACTTAAAATCGCTTTCACCTCCACAAAACCGTCATGCGATTTAGGCGCCGCGGCCAGTAATTTATCTGTATATAAACCTGATTCGTGAGCCTCCGTATCCGCTCGCAATACATTAGCCGCCGCAAGTTCAGTACTAAGGGCTGGTACGTCCGCTTTAGACAATTGCCCCACATAATCTAAAATCGAATTTAAATCTTTAGCCAAATTAGCCTCCTCTTCCGGCTTTAAAGCCAGCCGGGCTAAACGAGCCAGATTTTTGACCTCCTCATTACTAATCATAGAGTTATCGTATCATTGTCCGAGTAGTTTGAGAAATGCCTTTTCCTCTAAAATCTCTACTCCTAGTTGCTCCGCTTTGTTATATTTAGAGCCCGGATCGGTACCAGCGACAACGTAATTAGTATTTTTAGAAACGCTGGCTACCACCTCACCGCCTAAACTTTTGATTTTTTGTTTAGCCTCGTCACGACTCATACTACTTAAAGTGCCAGTCAGCACAAAAGTTTGGCCGGTTAATTTACCAGCCTGTTTTCTTTCTACTTTTTCTATTTTTACTTCTTTCAATAAATCAGCAATTGTTTTTTGATTGTCTTTATCAGCAAAAAATTCAATCACCTTCCCAGCCACTATTTCACCGACACCATTAATTTGGGAGAGTTCTTCAAATTGAGCTATCATTAATTTATCTAGATTACCAAAATGTTGAGCTAAATCCTCGGCCGTCTCCTCGCCTACTTGCGGGATAGAGAGAGCGGTAATAAAGCGCGCTAAAGTCACCTGACGGCGGGAATTAATTGATTTAATTAATTTCTCGGCCGAGACCTCGGCAAAGCGTGGTAACGCCAAAAGCTCATCAATGGTTAATCTAAAAATATCAGCGTAAGAGGCGATCAAATTACTCTCCATCAAGGCATCAATTTGTTTTGGCCCTAACCCCGGGATATCAAAGGCATGTTTGCTCGCAAAATAATGGAAGCGTCGTGACACTTGAGCAAAAGTATTTTTGTCCACCGCCCGATGAGCGGCCTCACCGGCCAGGCGCACAATCGCGCCAATGCCGGGCAAATGGTTGGGGAAAATATAGGCTTTAGTATTTTTGGGTCTAAGCTCGGTTAACACCTTAATCACATCTGGGATAATGTCGCCGGACTTTTGGATAATCACAGTGTCGCCCACCCGCACATCGAGACGCTTAATCTCATCCTCATTATGGAGCGTGGCCCGAGCCACCGTGGTACCCGCTACTTGCACCGGCTTGAGCTCGGCCACCGGTGTAATCGTCCCCTGGCGACCAACTTGGAGCAAGACGCCCTCTACTACCGTGGTGACCTGCTCGGCGGGGAATTTAAAAGCAATGGCAAAGCGCGGTGACTTACCGGTATAGCCCATTTGATTTTGCAATTTAGTGTCATTTACTTTTACGACCACGCCATCGATCCAGTAATCCTCTTTAGTTTTTTGCGACTGCCACTTTTGCCAATACTTAATTACTCCTTCAATATCTTGATGCTCAGTAAAATGTTTGTTAACTTTAAAACCTAAATCTTGGAGTAATGTTAACTCCTCAAATTGAGTCATTGGTAATTTAAAATCCGCCTGGGCAACATCATAAATAAACGAGTCTAATTTGCGCGCCGCCACCACTTTGGCATCCAATTGACGGATGGTACCGGCGGCAATATTGCGCGGATTAGCATAAAGAGGCAAATTATTTTTAGCTTGCTCGGCATTAATCCGCGCAAACTCTTTTTGGCCCATCCAAATCTCACCCTCAACTATTACATTAACCGGGCGCTCTAGTTTAAGTGGTATCGAGGCAATAGTGCGAATATTTTGCGTCACATCCTCACCCACTACCCCATCACCACGCGTCGCCGCCCCTTTTAAGATCCCGCTCTCATAAGTTAAAACAATTTTAAAACCATCAATTTTAAGCTCGCAAACATAGTCAAGCTGCTCGCGACCAATCAACTTTTTAACCCGTTTATCAAACGCCCGGATGTCAGCCTCATTAAAAGCATCAGCAAAAGACCATTGAGGTATGGCGTGTTTGACCTTAGTAAAAGCGGCCAAGGGCGCCCCCGAGACCCGTTGGGTTGGCGAGTCCGAGGTTATGAGCTCGGGATATTGCTCCTCCAATTGCCTAAGCTCCTCCTCGAGTGAGTCATAAGCCTGGTCGGAGATCTCGGGCTGGTCTAACACATGATAAAGACGCCGATGATAATTGATGAGCTCGCAGAGCTTAATTACCCGCTCTTTAGCTTCTTTTTTACCCATACTCCTACTGTATCACGCGGGTCTCAATAAAGCGCTGTATCAGCCGTGGTGAGGTGGAGTCGCACTCATTGTTGTAACCATAAGACCTAATTGTGGCCAAAACTTGAGGATCATCCGGTTGAGGGTCATCGGGATCAGCGGGTACGCCGTGATAGACCTCAACATGAGCACAACGAATAGGCATGCTACCTTCGCCTGGTAAATTAACATCATATTCAAAATGATCACCTCGATCTAACTCGGTAGATAATCCACCAACAACAACTCCCCCGTCTTCTTCTTCGCCATTGCAAGTTATACTCGTAATCCCGCCGGCAAATAATAAACTACCCAACTCATTAACCCAATAGAGGGCACAATCCCGACCGGCATCGGCGGCATAATAAGCGATTTTAGCATCGCGGGCCGCTCCGGCAATCACCAATTGTTTAAGTAATATATTAGCGAGTAATAGTCCCACCGTTAAAACAATACTCGACACCAAAACGGCGTAGAGGAGAACAAAACCGTTATTTAATTTAGAGCGAGACTTCATAAGTTTAAAGTACTTCTTGGATTGGTCGTGAGTAAATAACATCTTTTAAAATCAGCGTACGTGGAGCATTTTTATTCTTCCAAGTCACCGTTACTTCAACTTCGGCCTGATTACGTTGGATTTGCTGACCAGGAGGAATAGGGTTAGTCTCTCCCGCTAAGGTACCAACAATTCGATTTTCGCCCGGTGTAATTTTAATTTTTCGGACAAAGTTGGCAGCATTCTCACTCTTATCGTAAAACTCATAAGGACCACAACCATTACCACCACAAGATTGAGCTTCCTGATCACCAACATTTAGCTCGCAGCCATTGTTGTTATTACAAGCATTTAAACCATTGAGCCAGGTATGCCCAGGTGGTGCTCCTCCCGGTCCTAATTTAAATTGATTAGCATCGCGACGATTAATTACCAACTCCAAACCTTCTTGGGCAATGTAAAAAGCAGTCACCTCGTTTTTAGCATAATTACCATCGGTAATCCCGCGGACCAAAAGCGCGAGCGGCCCAATAACGGCAATAATTAAAATCGTCACCGCCACAAAAGTCTCTAGGAGGGTAAAACCGCGCTTATTTTTTTTAGCTAATTTAAACATATTAAAAGTTACGTCCCGTCACCGCCGTTTGTAAATTAAGCTTAGTCTCGGAGCGACCGACTTTAGCCTTACCTTGGAGCGAGATTAAGACGTATGGCCTCACCCCAGTCGGATTTAATATTTCAAAACTACTATTTTCACCTAAACTAATCTCTGGTGAAAGTAAATCTGTATGATCAAATCCATCTCCAGTTAAAAAGATGGATTTATCACCATTAGCACGATAATCAAGCTCATAAATAATTTTTTCCTCTGCCCCACTACCAGGTGGTAAATAGTCAAAACTAATTTGAGGTCTCTCAGGATCACCAGTAGAGCTTTCGTAATTAACCCCTTCAGCTAAGCGATAAGTTATACCGTCTAAAGTAAAATTTAAGTTATCGACAATTAAACGGATCGCTTGGGCTCTTTTATTAGCCTCATTAACAGTAATAAATACCGTCGAGGAGATAAAAGCCACGATAATAAAAATCGACACTGAGACCATAATCTCAATTAATGTAAAACCATTAGTTTTAAATTTCATTGACATATAAAACCGGGAATGACTCCAATTTGACCATTAGCTGAGATACGGATTTGCTTACAGCGCTCCGCACCGCGCTTGCTTTTAATTTGAATAAGGAGCTCGTCTAATGGATCGGTATCATTGCCTTTATAAACAATACTAGCCTCGGGATTAGGTCGGCGATAAGTAATATCAAATATATCCGGATCCGGATTTGTCTCAAGCTCTACTCCGTTAAAGTGAGTAATATCAGCCCCCTGTAAAGTGTGAGTCTCCAACTCTTTATAAACACCGTCGCTATAAACTTTATCATCCCGATCCTCACCGATAAAACTAATTAAAGTGTTGGGTTTACTACCGTCAAAGTGGACGCCATAAGACTTGTTCTCCACTTGGCCACTACCACCCTGGACCCGAGCGCCGGTACCGAGCACTTGAGCAGTGCGGATGTTGACCGCAATTTCTTGAGCCATTAACTCCAGGGCCGATTGATCTTTAAATTGAGGGTAATTAGCCACAATAATACCGGTAATAATTAAAAAAATGGCGACTACCACCACCATCTCTACCAAAGAGAAGCCGCCATTACTTATTTTATTTTTTTTAAAACGGAATAACATGCCAAGAGAAGAATAAAACCAATAGGAGTCCCAGGATCATAAAGGGCGCAAAGGGCAACTCACTCTTTATTGTAATCAATTTACTCCCTCGCCACAATCGCTTGAGTCGCGATAGGGCGACCAAACCAAGGCCAAGCAGTGCGCCACTCCAAAAAGCCAGAGCCAAAGCACTAAGCGTCGCCACCGGCCCAAGGAGCCAGCCAATGGCCAAGCCGAGCTTGGCATCGCCAAAGCCCATCCACCGGCCCCCAGATACTCCCCAAAGCGCAGCAAAAAAAGCAAAAGCGCCTAAGCCGGCCAGTAAGTAAGTCCAACTATTAGCCACGGCCCACAGCAAACTAAGCCCGATTAAAAAATACATTGGCCCAGTCGGGATAATTTGATGGCGCCAGTCATAAGTGCCAATAATTACCACTAACATCATGACCAACCAATAAAAGATAATCAAATTTAAGTTAGGGAAAAAGCGCCAGACTGTTAACACAAATAATAAGCCGGTTAAAAGCTCAACAATCGGATATTGGAGCGAGATACGACTCTGGCAACCGCGACAACGACCTTTTAAACCAAAGTAACTTAAAATAGGCACTAAATCCAAAGCGGTTAATTGCCGCCCACAAGCCAGGCACCCGGAGCGACCAGCCAATGACTTACCGGTGTTGTAGCGAATAATTAAAACATTTAAAAAACTGCCAATAATCGTGCCAAAAATAAAAACCATTCCATACCAAAAGGCCATCATATTTAGTCTATTTTAACACAAAACCCCGCACTCTATAGGGAGTACGAGGTAAGTGAACCGAGTGAACTTAAACTAGCAAGCCTCGTCTGAAATAGTAGGAGCTCCAGTACTTCCCTTAGATGCACCGGTGCTATCTACGCACCAATACTGACCCGTATCACTTACTAATTGAGCTGAAACTGCCCAAGCTGCTGGAGTAGCTGAAGCACTACAGTCTACTGCCCCAGAAGCAGCATCTACAGAAGTGATTAAATCAAGCAAACCACTACTTGCAGCTGCTGCACCAAAGATCCCAGCACTACAAAGGGATGCATCTACTCCATAATTACCGTTTGTATCGTAATAAATTTCCGCTTGAGCACGCATACTAGCAAGTTGAGCTTTAATCGCCGCATCCTTAGCTTTGTTACGAGCAGTGTTAAGCGAGGTCAAAACGACGCCAGATAAAATACCAATGATCGCGATAACTACCAACAATTCGATTAACGTAAAACCTTTTTTGTACATAATATTAATAATTAATTATAATCTCGTTTTTCGACGTTAACCTTAATTATACCCCCCTTCGACAACCACAGGGTAAACTACCCTGTGGATAAGCTAGAATCCGGACGCGATGTTGTAAATCGGTACTAGGACGGAGGTAAGGAGTATGCCCACGCCAATACCCAACACCACAATTAAGGCTGGCTCGATAAGGCCCACCAAGGTGTCCACAGCATCATTAACCTCCCGGCGGTAAAAGCGCGAGAGCGTCTCCAACACAAAACCTAATTTACCAGTCTCTTCACCCACCTTCATCATTTGGATCATAATCGGCGGGATATCAGAATATTTACTCATAATCTCCGACACTGCCGAGCCGGTTTTGATCGCCGCGCTAGATGAGAGCAAAATATCGCGGAAGATCACATTATTAACCACATCGGCGGTAATCTCCAAGGCCCGGACCATCGAGATACCGCTGGTTAACATCGTATTTAAGTTATCGGCAATGCGCGAGAGATATAATTTTTGATACAAATCACCAACATACGGGATGGCGAGCTTGGCCTGATCTAGCGATCGGCGACCCGCTTCAGTTTGGACATAACGGAGTATAAAAATAGCTACACCGATTAACAAGATCAATAAAATGATACCGTAAGCAACAAAAAAGTCACTTAAGCCAATCACCATCCGAGTGTAAATTGGCAACTCTTGCCCGGTCTCGACTAAAATCTGCGACAATTGTGGTATCACAAACACCAACATAATAATGAGCACCACCGCAAACGAGAAAATGATAAAAATTGGGTAAATCAAAGCGTTTTTAGCTCGACTGACTAAAGCATAGGAGCGCTCTAAATAATCAGCCAAGTAAGTAAAAGTTTCGGACAGTTTACCAGTCTCCTCACCGGACTTGACCATACTGACGTAAAAGTTAGAAAAGAGATCCGGATGATGAGCAAAAGCGGCCGAGATGGGTTGGCCCGCTTGGACATCATCCAAGATGGCGGTCAATTTGGCGCGTAAAATCGGACTCGGGGCCTCGGCAGCCAGTAATTTAAAAGTGGCGGTCACCGATACCTTAGCCTCAAACAAAGTCGCAATTTGCCGTGACAAAATGACAATGTCCCGTGATTTAACAGTATTAAAAAATTTAAACCGGCTCAAAAATGATTCTCCCTTAATCTTCTCTGGGACAATAGATAGTAAAATTAAACCGCGCCGTTGGAGCGAGGCAATCGCCACATCAATTGAGGGCGCTTCGATCGAACCATTTTGTTCAATACCATCTTTACCGGTGGCTTTATAAATAAACAACATAGATTACAGTAAGCGCTCTAAGCCTTTAGGGTTAAGAGAGAAGCGGTAAGCATTGTCGGCGGTGACCTCGCCGCGGCGGACCAAGTCAGCCAAAGAGTGATTAAGATCCACCATCCCCTGCTCGGCCCCGGTCTCGATGACGACATCAATCTCGGGTGTCCGACCCTCGCGGATTAAGTTAGCAATAGCATTATTATTAATCAGCAATTCATAAGCAGGAATAAGACCGCCAGAGACACGTGGGATTAAGCGTTGGGAGAAAATACCAAGCAAACTGTCAGCCAATTGGACCCGGATTTGGCGTTGCTCATTACCAGGGAAGGAGTCAATAATCCGATCAATGGTTTGGGAGGCACTATTGGTGTGGAGGGTGGAAAGAATCAGGTGTCCAGTCTCAGCGGCTGTCACCGCGGTACTAATGGTCTCCGGCTCCCGCATCTCCCCGATCATCCCAACATTAACATCTTGGCGGAACATTGCTCGGAGGGCGGTGTGGAAGTCAGTGGTATCAAAGCGGACCTCACGTTGATCGATAATGGATTTGTCACTGGCAAATAAATATTCCACCGGATCCTCAATGGTAATAATGTGCTCGCTTCGCTCATGATTAATATGATCCACCATTGAGGCTAAAGTGGTTGACTTACCATGACCCACCGGTCCCACTACTAAAAAGAAGCCTTGTTTACGCTTGCAAAAATCAAGCAACGCTGGTGGCAAATTAAGCTCGGCCAAAGTCCGAATCGTCCGGGGAATGAGACGAAAAGCGAGCCCCACCGTCCCCTTTTGGTAAAAGGCATTGCCGCGGAAGCGGACCGCACCGTCGGGGCTGTAAGAAAAGTCAATATCGTGATCGTCTAAAAAAAGTTTTTTGTTTTTCTCATTTAATACTGTCATCGCAAAACCCATCGTGTCATCAGCGGTAAGCATTGGTTTTTTAACCACCGGGATCAAATCGCCCGAGACCCGGATGGTTGGATGCCGGCCGGCGGTTAAGTGGAGATCAGAGGCGCCTTCCCGAGCCACAATCAAAATTAATTCATCCAGCTCTTTTTTATAATCAGTCATAATTTAAAAAATATTAAAAGCTAATCCCTTTTTGTTTGGCAATATCCACCGTTTTAGCCACCACCTCTGATGGCGTGGCCGTCGCTTTAATAATGTAGCCATCCGCTCCGACCGCCAAACCTTTATCGACATCATCTTTTTGACCCAAATTGGAGAGGATAATAATGGCGGTGTTAGCTAAGTCATTACGCGCTTTTAATTTTTTAACTAATTCCAAACCATCCATCCCGGGCATCACAATGTCGACCAAACAGACCGACGGCGCAAAGCCACTTTCAATTCGAGCCAGGGCATCCTCCGCGCTCCCCGCCGTCTCCACGGTAAAGTTATGCTCGGTAAATTTAATCGAGTACATGTCAAGCAAAAACTTGTCGTCGTCAACTACCAGTACTTTAAGACCATTTCCGGACATAAGTTTATTAATTATAGCTTATTAACCTCTTCAAAGGCAATCTGCCCAGCAAACGCTTTTTGCATCGCGTCCTCGCGGATCGATAAAAAGCCTTTGGAGCGCAGTAATTTATAAATATCAGTTTGACCACCATTTTTAAGGACAATTTTTTCCAAATCTTTATCCATTTCAAAAAACTCAGCTGCCGCCGTCCGACCGCGCGTCCCTGATGGACACGACGAGCTCGGTACCGCTTTATAGACTTGAGCCGGGATCGCCAATTTAGAGCGATGCTCCGGTGGTA
>CAYTWP010000020.1:0-9577 GCA_964442155.1 uncultured Candidatus Saccharibacteria bacterium | reverse complement strand
CGCTAAAGCGGGTGATACCGTTTACGCCTGCGCTGACGGTCGCCTTAAAGAAGCAGTAATTAGCAATACTTGGGGTGGTTGGGCGGTGGTGGAGCATCCTAACTCCTGGCAATCGATTGAACGGGCCGGGCTCACGGATGGTATTTGCACTACCACCTATCTGCACGTGATACCCACGCCGGAGATGTTGGCGGCAATAGGTCGAGGTGAACAACCGCAAATTTATCGCGGAGGAGTCATTGGCACTATTGCTAGCGGTAATCAGAATTTTGGCCCACATCTCCACTTTCAATTACGGAATGCCCATTACCACGCTACGCTGTCGCGGATTGGTCGCTTGCCGGCAATTAGTGCTACGACACCGGGCTCACCAACAGTGCCGGAAGTAGCTTTCCCAGAGTGTTTTATCAATCCCGAAACGGCAATCAACTGGGATTACGGTAATTTTTAATAAATCAACGGAGGCTAGGATGGTCTCCGTTTTTGTGTGTTAATATAAATCCATGACTAATAGCGTTGCTATATTAATTGGGGTGATTGTGGGGGCGGGGATTATCGCGGCCGTTTTGTGGTTGGTGTTTAAAAACAAAGGTCAAACTGGCGCCCCAGATCAAAGCTCGTTTATTCTCCTCCAAAATCAGTTACAAGATATGGCCCGGACATTGGATGAGAAGTTGGGCGAATCGAGTAAACAAATGCAGGAGTCGGTACGGTCGCAGTTTAGCGAGTCAGCTAAGATTATCCGCGACGTGACGGAAAAGTTGACCAAGCTTGATGAGACCAACAAGCAAGTAATCTCGTTTACCGATCAGCTCCAGTCACTCCAAGATGTGTTAAAAAACCCAAAACAACGGGGGATTTTAGGCGAGTATTATTTAGAGACTTTGCTTAAAAATGTGCTCCCGACCGGCAGTTATCAAATGCAATATCCGTTTAAAGACGGCACGATTGTGGACGCGGTGGTGTTTGTGAAGGAAAAGATTATCCCGATTGACTCCAAATTCTCGCTCGAGAATTATAATCGCTTGGCGGAAGAGCGCGACCCTGTGGAGCGGGAGAAGTTGGAAAAGACTTTTAAAAATGATTTAAAAAATAGAATAGACGAAACCGCTAAATACGTTAAACCAAGTGAGGGCACAATGGACTTTGCTTTTATGTTTATCCCTCACGAGGCGATTTATTATGATTTACTCGTGGCTCAAGTGGGCGCCGTTAAGGTCAATACTCGCGACCTAATCGAGTATGCCTTTAAAGAGCGGCACGTTATCATTGTCTCGCCAACATCTTTCCTAGCTTATCTCCAAACTGTATTACAAGGCTTAAAAGCCCTCCAAATTGAGGAGCAGGCGGTCGAGATCCGTAAGAGGGTAGAGGACTTAGGCAAGCATTTGGGGGCTTATGATCAATATATGGGCAAGCTGGGGGCTGCTTTGGGCACTACGGTAAATCACTATAATTTAGCCTACAAGGAGTTTAAAAAGGTAGACAAGGACGTACTCCGGATTAGTGGCGAGTCGGCGGGGGTAGAGCCTCTAGTGCTCGACAAGCCCACTTTTGACGAGTAGCTTGCGTCTTGACCACTTTTTGGCTATACTAGCCCCGTATGACTTTTGCTGTAATTAAGACTGGGGGTAAGCAATATCCGGTAACCCCCGGCCAAACGCTAAAGATCGAAAAGCTCCCTGAGCAAACGGGAGACTCTAAAGACGTGACCTTTGAGGAGGTGCTCTTGGTGGTAGACGGCGACAAGGTTAAGGTAGGGGCACCAACCGTGGCTGGAGCTAAAGTGACCGCCGAGCGGGTCAGTGACGGCCGAGCTAAAAAGGTGACTATTTTACGCTACAAAAACAAAATTACTTATAAAAAAGTTAAGGGGCATCGCCAACCGTTTACTGAGGTCAAAATCACTGGTATTAACTAAACCGATCTGCTAGGATCGGAGTAGAGGTAGGACAACCGAGGATAACTAACGAGGAGGGTCTTTGTTATGAGCGTAATCAGGACATCGACCTTTGGAGGTCGAGTTAAAATCTGGTTCTCTGGTCAAGAGTTTGGCGACTGCCAGACCAATTACACCGGCGAGCTGCTCCATCAGTCGGTAAGTCGAATCAATGAGGCCAGACTTAGTTTGGGGGCACGTTATTTGGTATTGCCCAAAATTGGTCATGGCACCAATTTGGTTCAAGTCAGTCGTCCCAACTGGTCCGAGTTTTGTATACTGGATGAAAATTGTCCGGTTCTTAAGACTACGACCGAGGCCGATGGCTTAATGACCACTTGCCCAGGTGTTGCCTTGGCGATTGCGCCAGCGGACTGCCCCATTGGCTTGGTCTATCACCGAGAGAGTAATTCGCTGAGCCTACTTCATTTGGGGTTGAAGCCATTACTCGCCGAGCCAAACATTATTGAGCAAGCTATTGCTCAAGCACCAGCCCCAGCCAGAGAACTAGAATTTGCTTTTGGTTTTGGGATCAACGGTTGCTGTAATGGCTACACGGAGGGACATGAATATTTGGAGCAGATCAAAAAAATCTGCCCCTGCGCAGTCAGGGGTTATGTCGCCAAAGGGGTGAGGAAAGGTCAGCCCGCGGTGCAAATGATGTCACTAATTTGGTGTTTAGCAGAACATCATTTTGGGGCGATATCAACAAAAGTAATTGAGAAAGGTAAATCTTGTACTGCTTGTTGGGAGGGCAAGGAGAGTATAAAGTGCTTCTCAAATGTTTACGCCGATCGCGATCCGGTAGAGAGCTTGAAGCGTAATTTGTTTGCGGTTGTGTTTTAGAGCCCCCTAGTTGGGGCTTTTTTATTGGCGGTTTTTAAAGGCGTAGCTGATAGTCTCGGGGTCGGTGTACTCCAGCTCGCTATTGGTCGAGAGACCGCGGCCGAGCAAACTTAATTTAAGATTATATTTTTCCAACAATGGTTTTAAACTTTGGCGTAAATAGTCCACGGTATTCTCACCTTCAGCATTGGTGGCTAAGGCAATAATAATTTCTTTAAGCTCGGTATTTTTAGACTCGATTAATTTAGTTAGAGCTGCTTGGCGTACTCGTCGAGCCGGCTCTTTATCTAAAATTGGCACCAACCCGCCTAAAAAAAAGTAATAGCCACTGTAAACGCCGGCCCGGCGCATCGGCTCCAAGTCAACGTCCTTTTCCATAATCATTAACAGTGAGTGATCGCGCGTAGTGTCGCGACAAGTATTACAACGCTCATGTTTACCCTCACTAGCAAAATAAATTTGGCAGTCCGGACATTGTTTAACCAATGAGTGGAGCTCGGAAAGCAGGGAGGCTAAACGCGAGACCAGTGCTTGATCGGAGCCTAAAAGGTAATAGACAAAACGCTTGGCTTGGCGGGGGCCGATACCCGGTAAGCGTCTAAAAAGTTCAGCCAATTCACTGATCGGATCAAAGGCCATAATTTTAAAAGCCACCAAAGTCGGTCTTTTCGATGGGGAAGAAGCTGACTTGATTCTCATCAAAGTACAGTTCAATTTTGCCGACCGGGCCGTTACGATGCTTTTCCACTAAAATTTCGGCAATATTTTTGCGCTCAGAATTTTCATTGTACTTGTCCTCGCGATGGATAAACATTACCACATCGGCGTCTTGCTCAATCGAGCCGGAGTCGCGGAGATCAGATAGACGCGGCTTGCCACCACGTTGCTCCACGGCCCGATTAAGCTGAGAGAGAGCCAGTACTGGCACATCAAGCTCGCGAGCAAGACCCTTGAGCGAGCGGGAGATCTCCGTCACTTGCTGGACCATGGAGTCGGTCTCCTTCCTTGGTATCATTAATTGGAGATAGTCCACAATAATTAAGCCGAGACCATGCTCACTCTTAACTCGTCGCGCCACTGAGCGCATTTTAGTGATGGTATTGGAGGACTCGTCATCAATAAAAATCGGCGCTTGCGAGAGCGAGTCCAAGGCATCACGAATGCGGGCAAAGTCATCATCGGCGGTAATTTTACCGGTACGTAAGCGCCAAGAGTTAACCCGACTTTCAGCGGCTAAAACGCGATCCACTAATTGTTGGGAGCTCATTTCAAGCGAGAAGATAAGGGTAGGCACTTTTTGCCGGCAAGCCACATGGCGAGCAATATCTAAAGCAAAAGTGGTTTTACCCATTGACGGCCGAGCCGCTAAAATAATTAAGTCTGATTTTTGAAAGCCGGCCAATAAATTATCCAGTGGTTTAAAGCCAGAGGAAATGCCGCGGAGCTCGTCGTCGGATTGTTGGAGATGCTCAAAGCGCTCCCAAGCCTCGTGTAAAGTGTCTTTAATATTAGTAACTGTTTTTTTAGCAGTGTTGGAGAGATTAAAAACGAGGCGCTCGGCTTGTTCAAAAATATCGTCTAAATCACCTTGACCATCATAGCCCAAGTCGAGGATGCGACTGGCCGACTCGATTAGACGTCTTAAAGTCGCTTTCTTTTTTACGACATCGGCATAGTGCTCGGCATTAGTGGCGGTGGGGACGACGTTGATCAGCTCGGCCAAGTAACTGGCCCCACCAGCGGTGTCGAGAGTTTTAGCCTCACGCATCGCCGAGGTGACGGAGATCACGTCAATCGGCTCGTGTTTGTCCATTAAGCCGCGCATGGCGCCGTAAATAGTACGGTGCTTACCAAAGTAAAAATCGTCCTCAATTAAAAAAGCGGCAATGTCGTGGAGGACGTCGGGTTTAATTAAAATCGAGCCCAAGACCGCCTGCTCGGCACTAATGTCGTGCGGCGGGACCTTAAGGGCCGGGCTCGTCATCGTTTGTAACTTGGTAGCCATCGGTTAGATTGTAGCAGGCCGCTTATCTGTCAAGCTAGAGCCCCCACCTAGCCAAATCTTGCATAAGGTGGGGATAAGGGAAATTAGAGCTTTAACCCTAAGACTTTATCAAAAGCTAAGATGGTCGAGTGTTTGGTGGGGTCGGGGATGGACTTGTCGGCCAGGAGTGTCCAGACGAGAGCTAGGGCACTTGGGATATTTAAATCGTTCTCTATTAAATCTGTAAATTTTTGTTGATAGTCTAGATTAACGGTGCCGGAGTCGGTCCCTAGATTTTTTAATTTATTTTGTAAACGCGAGTAAGCTGTTGCCGCGCCCGCTAGTGCCTCCCAAGTTAAATTAACCTCGGTGCGGTAATGAGCGGTGAGGAGTAGGTAACGGAAGGCGAGGGGAGTAATATTCTTACTTTTTAACGTCTCTAGGGTCAAAATATTGCCGAGCGACTTAGACATTTTTTTACCCTCAACATTGACGAAGTTATTATGGAACCAGTGCTTAACAAAAGTTTGACCACTGGCGCACTCGGACTGCGCTCGCTCATTAGTGTGGTGGGGGAAGATGAGATCAATACCACCGGTGTGGAGGTCAATAGACTTGCCTAGGTGCTTAAAGGCCATCGCCGAGCACTCAATGTGCCAACCCGGCCGCCCAGCTCCAAAGGGTGCCTCCCACACCGCCTCATTATCGTCAGCGTTCTTAAACTTCCATAACGCAAAGTCGCGCGGGTCGGCCTTGTCATACTCATCACTATTAATCCGGGCTTGATTGTGCTCGGCTGGAGCGAGGTGGGCGAGGGCGCCATAATCACTAAACTCGCTAATTTTAAAATAAACACCATCGTCGCTCGCGTATGCCACCTTCTTCTCTAGTAACTCATTAATTAAAGTAATCATCTCGGCAATGCTGTCGGTGGCTCGTGGGCGCACGGCCGGCTCGAGTAAATTAAGCGCCTGACTATCTGCGATAAATAATTGCTCAAATTTTTGAGTAAACTCAGTTAAACTCTCACCAGCCTCACGACTTGCTTTAATGGTTTTGTCGTCAACGTCAGTAATATTCATTACTTGCTTCACCTTAAGTCCGCCATACTCTAAAGTACGACGCAGTAAATCGGCCATGACAAAAGAGCGGAAGTTGCCGACATGGGCCGGGCCATAAACGGTGGGTCCGCAACTGTACATTAAAACCTCTCTGGGGTTGAGCGGAGTAAAAGTCTCTACTGACTGCGAGAGGGTATTATAGAGTTTTAGAGCCATCGGTTTGCCTTGGCGATTACTGCCATAATCAAGGCTACCATGGCCATTATCCCAGTGACAATAAAAAAGCCGTCAGGACGGTCTAAAAAGGGTAATTGACTAGAGCTTAAGCCAAAAATACTACCAATTAAACTAACTGGTAAAAAGATAAAAGCGATGACAGTGAGGATCTTCATCGTTTCGTTAGTTTTAATCGAAAGTAGTGACTCATTAGTACTTTTTAACTCATCAAAGACTTCGCGATTGGTACTTAGGCCCTCCCAAATCTTTTCGTATTCACCAACTAGTGAGCGTAGGTAATAGCCAAACTTTTGATTAAAAAATTCAACTCCCGCAATCTCCAGGGAGGTTAAAATCTCTTTATGGGCTTTGAGCGCCCAGCGGAAGTCAAGTAAATCCCGATTAATATGAGCCAAAGTGGTGACCATTGCCTTCTCCTCACCATGGAAGATGCGTTTCTCAACTGCTCGCAAGTCGCGGTTAATCTCATTTAAGCCATTCTCCAGTGAGGTGTACAACCCTCGAGTGATGTAATAAAAAAGATGCCCAGCATGGAATTGACCCCGAGCTTTTTCCACTGTCGCTTTGGTTTCAAAAATTTGGCTAAATTCCATCAAAGCCTCAATTGGCTCGTAGTGAATAGTCATTAAAAAGTCTTGGCCGATGACAAAATCAATTTCTTGAGTGGGGGAGAAGTGGAGAATAACGTAAATATAGTTCTCGTACAAATCAACTTTAGAGCGCATTGATGGCTCGGCTAATTCCTCCAAGACTAAATTATGAAGATCGTATTGTTTACTAATAGACTCGAGCTCGTCTTTAGAGGGGTTAGAAAGGTCAATCCAAGTAACATTATGGTATTTTAGTTGTTTAATCATGAGCCTCTCTATTATAAGGTTAATTACTCATTGACCACAAGTGGATACTTTGCGATAATGGTTCTGCAATGCCGCCACTTGATCTCCCTAAACTTTCTAAATTTAAAATCATTTTAGGAGTGGTGGCTTTAATTATTTTGGGGCTGACCTTTAATTTGGGTGTCCAGGTTGGCAAAACCAAGCAGGTTAAATTAACCGAGACGCCGGTCACCCTTAATGGTGTCGACTTTAGTCCGTTTTGGAAAACTTGGGGCATTTTAAACGAGCGCTTTGTCCAGGCTAGTACTACCGCCGCCACCTCGACTGATCAAGAAAAAGTTTGGGGCGCAATCCAGGGTTTAACCGACTCGTTCGGTGATCCCTACACTGTCTTTTTGCCTCCTGAGGAGAAAGAATTATTTGAGGATGATATTCGAGGTAATTTTGGTGGGGTTGGTATTGAGATTGGTGTCCAAAATGGTGGTTTAACAGTGATTGCCCCATTGCCCAATACTCCAGCCGCACGAGTGGGGGTTAGAGCGGGTGATAAGATTATTAAAATTAATGACAACTTTGCTTCTGATTTAACTACCGACAAAGCAGTTCAACAAATTAGGGGTGAGGTGGGTGAGTCAGTACGCCTTACTTTAGTTAGAAATGGAGGTGCTCCTTTTGAAGTAAAAATTATACGGGAAGTAATCACCATTCCTACTATTAGTACTAAGTTATTGCCCAATAAGGTATTTGTTATCACTTTATATAACTTTTCGGCTCCCTCGGCTAATTTATTCCGACAAGCTTTACGTGAATTTGTTGCGGCTAAAACAGATAAGTTGGTAATCGACTTACGTAATAATCCTGGTGGTTACTTAGAGTCATCGGTAGATATGGCGAGTTGGTTTTTACCAGCCGGTAAAGTAATAGTCACCGAGGATCGGCGCGGTCATGGCGAGGGTCAAGTTTATCGCAGTAAAGGTTATGATGTTTTTAATGATAAGTTAAAATTGGCCATCTTGGTTAACCGAGGCACAGCTTCTGCGGCCGAGATTTTAGCTGGGGCATTATCAGAATATGGCAAAGGAGTGTTGGTGGGGGAAAAGACTTTTGGCAAAGGCTCGGTCCAAGAGGTGGTGCCAATTACCAGTGATAGCTCGCTTAAAATCACCATTGCTCGCTGGTTAACGCCCAATGGGGTTTCGCTTTCAGCTGGCGGCTTAGTGCCTAGTGTTAAGGTGGGTTTAACCGAGGACGATATTAAAGCTAGTCGCGACCCTCAACTAGACAAAGCCGTGGAGATCGTATTAAATAAACAAAACTAAGATGCAGGTGATTTTACTCCAAGATGTGCCCAAAGTGGGGCGGAAATATGAGCTTAAACAGGTGGCCGATGGTTTTGGTCGCAATTTTTTAATTGCCCGCGGTAAAGCGGTGGTGGCGGATGCCGCCGGCAAAGCCCGGATGGCTAAACTCCAGGCCGAGAACTCGCTCCATCAAGAGATGGAAGAAAAGTTACTCCAATCCTTGATTGAAACTTTAGCTAAAGAAACAACTGTCATTAAAGTAAAAGCTAATCAAGGGGGCCACTTATTTGCCGGTTTAAAAGCCAAAGATTTGGCGGGCGAGATTGATAAAATCCATCACACTAATTTAGCTCCCAGTTTAATCAATATTAAAAAACCAATTAAATCTCTCGGCGAGTACCAAGTCGAAATCGAACAGGGGAGAGTTAAGGGTACTTTTACAGTGAGAGTTGAAAAAGGCGAATAATTAGGTATTATAAAAATATAGACCGTTGGCGGAAACCTCCTCAGCCAAGGACAAGAAAGCTTAAACCCCTTTCTCCTCCAACGGTCTTTTATTTTGCCTAAATATGTGGTAGTGATAGTTGTAGAAAGAGAGGTGGCAAATGAAAAAGATACTTGTTAGAGCTCTACTTTTCCCACCAATGAGTCATATGTTGATGGGGGGTACTGGTAGTTTACCAATCTTTTTGAAGGAGAAAGATCTGGAGGTGTCTGAAGAACTGGTCTTCTTAAAAGACTTAAGACTAGGTATCCGTCTTGGTCCAAATAGCCCTGTGTGTGAGCTAACTTTTGGGATCGACTTTCTTAAGGCGACCGGTCACATGCGTAATTGTACTCAGGGTTACATCGATCAATTAATTGGTGACGGGTGGACGGCTTTGCAAGATGGTTTTAAGCAAACTGGTCTTCCGATCGACGAGGCAATTTGTGCTACACCTGGATGTTTGACCGGGATTCCACGTGGTGAAGCAAACGAAGGAGTAGAGTTTTGTAACGGCTGTTGTCTTGCTGGTCAATTAAGAATGGCCGACCAACTTGCTCGTAGTGTAGACCAAGAAGATGACCAAGATATAGATATATTTTTGTAAAGTTCATAAAGTAAAAATCCCCCGAGGGTCCGAGCGACCAACGGGGGATTAATTTATATTTAATTACTTAGCCTGCGGGATCACTGAGACGGTTTTGAAGTGGCGGGTACGATTATTAAAACCAGTTTTGCGTTTAGAGCCAAATTTAACGAGGCCGTTAACAACAGAGAAGAGGGTATGATCTTTACCCATTTTAACGTTCACGCCTGGGCGGATCACACTACCCCGTTGGCGGACAATCACCGAGCCAGTCTTAGCCCACTCCCCATCATAAAGCTTAGT
>CAYTWP010000019.1:6320-9622 GCA_964442155.1 uncultured Candidatus Saccharibacteria bacterium | reverse complement strand
TGGATCCCGGTCTTGGCAAAGGCCTCTTGCAAAAAGAGCCAGTCAAAGGTGACGTTTTGCCCGACCATATTGGCCCCAGCCGCCTTCTCGGCTACCACCTTGAGTGCTTGTTCCAAATCTACCGCAAAGAGCCACTCCGCGTCATTGTAGCCATTAATGCGCAAGGCCTCCGGGTCAGCTAGCTCTAAATGTTGCGGTTTAACTTTAAACTCAAATTCACTAATCACTTCCAAAGCCGGCCCTCGACCTGCTTGCGGGATTTGCTTAACGATTAAACCACCAATCTCAATGATGTCGTGCTTGCGGGGGTCAAGGCCCGTCGTCTCCAAATCAATAAAAGCTAAGTTATGTCGTTTCATTAGTCCAAGTAGTTTACCCGATTATCCTTATGTCCGTCAAAGTCGGTGCTGTAATACATTTTGCCATCATCGCCAGTCAAGTAAAACCAATAGGGTGAGGGCGTAGGATCCAGCGCCGCATTAATTGCCTCCAGTCCAGGATTAGAGATCGGCCCTGGTGGTAAACCAGCAAAACGATAAGTGTTGTAAGGTGAGTTAACTTGCAAATCGGCCCTAGTTAGTTGGAAAGTGTTTTTACCAATAATATAAGGAAAGACCGCATCAACTTGTAAGCGCATCCCCGCCGCTAAACGTTTCCACAGGATACCGGCAATCATTTTACGATCAGAAAAGGTTTTAGCCTCCTCCTCAAGTAGCGAGGCCATCGTAATAATATCTTTAAAACTTTTTTTACTCCATAACGCTTTAGCGGCTAAGGTCGCGGTTTTGACTTCAAACGTTTTCTCTAATTGCTCAACAATTTCTGTGGTGGTAATGGTCGGTGAAAAGTAATAAGTATCGGGAAAAAGGTAACCTTCTTTATTTTTAGTGAGATTAGTAAAGGTTTGAGTATTAAACTCGGGAATATTTTTTTGTAATATCCGAGCCATTTCTTTTACCGTAATCCCTTCAGGGAAAGTAATTTTGATTGGGGTCAAATTAAACTCACCGCGTGATAAGCGCTTAGCAATCGTTAAAGCCGATAACGGTCGATCAAAATAATAACCTCCCGCAATCACGCCATGACCAGCCCCAAACACTTTTTCTAAAATAATAAAAGCATTAAGATTGGTAATAAAATGCCCGGCATATAATTGCTCACCTACTTGGCGGATCGATTGGCCGGATTTTACGCTCACAATTTTAGCCTCGGGGAAGTCGCTCGGTGGGGCTAAATATAAACCGTAAATCAAACCCAAAACCGCCAGCCCAATAGCCAGAATAATAATATTGCGCCGATGATAGACATGGCTTTTGATATTCATAAAACTTAATGGGTGGGCAAATTAGCTGGTGGCTCCGCCCGTTTAGAACCGATGCGATCCAAAGTTGGGGTCTCGGCCACTTGTCCTGGGAAGTGGTACATCGTCGCCAACTCCTCGGTATTTAAGACCATGGGCTTTAAATGGTAAGGGGTAAAAAAATAACCACGATCACAATAAGCATTAAACATTTCTTTTTTACGCTTAGTCAAACGACGTCCAGTCGGATCTTGCCACGGATAATCAAAACTGGTTGAGCGATCTGGTTTAAAACCATTAAGATGCTCCGAATTATATTGCTTAACTGAGCTGGAGAGTCCAGCCACCACCGCCTTACTATAAATATCTTTTGGGGCGGTATAAACTAGACGAATACCGGTATCAAAAGCTAATTTTGAAGTACCACGCTCTACCGCTTTAACAATATCACGCTGCCAAGTAGTTAATTTAAATTCACCAGTAATTATCCCATCATCATCTTTAGCTTTTTCTTTTTCCGTCAATTTATCAACTAATTTTTCGGCCTCTTTGCGCCAATTTTGCTTACCAAACCAGGCTCCAGGCTTATTAAAACGATCTCTGGTGGCTACCACTAGCCACTGGACCCAGGCATGCTCCGAGGGCCCCAGCGAGCCCAGCATCTCAATCATTGGTAGCATTGGATCAATTTTAAACTCCTCTTTAGGGTCCTTATCTAAACCATAATCAACGTAAGTTTTAATCGGGTAAGCATCCTCTTTAAGAAATTTGAGTTCGGCGGACCACAAATCCCAGTCTGGTTTAGCTGGATCATAAGGCACATCACGGACATAATCGTCGACCTCATGGACCTCCACTTGGGGATATTGGGAGTAAATCTGAGCTTCGATTAAATTTTTAAAATTCTTTTGGGCCCGAATATAAAAATGGAGAGCACCGCCGGTGGAGACTAACTCTAAAGAAAACCAGCTTCGTACCCGGCCTTTAATAAATTTATCAATTAAACTACCTTCCCCGGTTTGATGTAAAGCGGTCAAAACAATCTCCATCGCCGCCGGGGACTTAGTAATCTCCCGCGGCATTTTAATCTCCAGCAATATCCACTCCTGAATCGAAATCCAATATTGCCTAATGTAGGTTAGCCATAATTGCCAACAAACATAGCCCAAACCAAGCGGCATCCAAACAAAAGCACTTTTCCATAAAAAGTGTCCAACCGACAACTCAAGTCCAATCAACAAAGAAGATATCTCCGACCAGCTCATTGGCCTAATTATAGCACACCGTAACGATTATTCTTGTCTTTTTTGAAGTACTTAGGATTTTGGAGATTAACAATGATAGTATTTTCCTTAACGTAGCGCTCTTTGAGCACCTCAGAAACAACTTGCTCTTTAGTCAGTGGGCCTTTCTTTTTAAGAACACTTTTGATCACATCTAAAACTACTCCTCGGGAGTAACCCCACTCAGCTAGGGCATATAAACCACGACCCACCAACACAAACCGTTTATCTTTAATCAACTCATTATGACAAGTAGCAGGGTGAGCGACCCGGCCAAATTGTTTAGTGATCGCTTTAGCCACCTCGGTAAAGTGCATTGGAGAACCATGTTGGCGGATAACTAAAAAGGCATAATCCCGGATACCACGCATCCGGACATTGGGTGACTTAGCTAAGCCCCATTCACCGAGCGGATTTTTACCCACTTGTTTAGAAATGGCTAACCATTTATGAGCTAATTTGGTAGCCTCTGGCTCTTTAACGACATCTTTAAGCTCAACTAAAAATCTGGCAATTAAATCTTGCTCGGAGATCAAGTCAGTATCTTTAAAACTCTTGCACAAATTTTGGAGTGACTTATGAATCTTTTGGGATAAGTTAATATCAGTCGTCCAGCGATGATTAAAGTCGTCATCCTCTTTTAATTTAGTAAACAAATCCGATAAAACCAGTAAAAAGTGAACATGGTTTTGTGTTGACTTATCTTTAGCTACCGCCTC
>CAYTWP010000019.1:0-6310 GCA_964442155.1 uncultured Candidatus Saccharibacteria bacterium | reverse complement strand
AAAGAGTTGTTCGTGGACAATACCACCGTATTGTTCCATCAGCTTTTTAAGCTCACTAAAAAGCGTCTCCGCTTTAGTAAAAGCTTCGGCTTTTTTAGTTAAGGCAATATTAAAATTCTCAATTTGGCGTACGCGCTCACGAGTAATATTGTACTCGCCGCCAATAGCCTCAAGGGTCAAGCGGCGAGCATTGGTGTCAAGCCCATAGCGCTTAGACAGGACATCGCGGCCCCGCTCTGATAAATTAGTTAATAATTTTTTAGTTACCTCTTTTGGTTTAAAACTTAACAGGTCTTTAGCCATATACTTATGTTGTATCATTTATTCATTTCAGCGTCAAGCATGTGGTCTAATGATGATGTTAATAAGCCGATCCGGGATATAAATTATCCGCTCAATCCCCTTAACCAGCCACACTGATAAACTAGTCTCATTTTTGACTTGATTAAGCACCCCCTCCTCACTAGTACCACGCTTAACTAAAATGGTCCCTCGGGTTTTACCATCTACTTGGACCGAGATCGTGACTTGGTCAGAAATTAATTTAGTCTCATCAAATTGGGGCCAAGTCGCCAAATGGATGGACTCGCTATGATCCAGATTACTCCACAACTCATCCATCGTGTGTGGCGCAAAGGGAGCGAGTAAAATTAAAATTGTCTCCAAAATATTTTTAGGCACTTGCTCTAACTCCTCCAATTTATTAGTCAAAATCATTAAGCTGGAAATGGCAGTATTAAATTGAAAACTGGCAATATCCTCGCCCACTTTTTTAATGGTCTGATTAAATAAGACTTCGGTCTCTAAATCTAAGCCGCCAACATCACCCACCTTGCCCGCCAAGCGCCACACTCGCTCAAGGAAGCGCCTCATCCCGACCATACTATTAGTACTCCAGACTCCACCCTGCTCAAATGGGCCCATAAACATCTCATAGAGACGTAGAGTATCGGCCCCATAAAGCTCAATCACATCATCCGGGTTAACCACATTACCCCAACGCTTAGACATTTTGCGACCATCCTCGCCCAAGACCAAACCTTGATTTTTAAGCTCGGTAAAAGGTTCAGGATAAGTGACATACCCCAAATCAAACAACACTTTGTGCCAAAAGCGAGCATAAATTAAATGACGCGTGGCATGCTCGGTACCACCGACATACATGTCGACCGGCGACCAATATTTTTCTTTATTTTTATCCACTAAAGCTTGGTCGTTTTTAGGATCAATAAAGCGGAGATAATACCACGAAGAGCCAGCCCATTGCGGCATGGTATTGGTCTCGCGTTTGCCCGGACCACCACACTTGGGGCAAGTGGTATTAACCCAATCGGTAATATTGGCTAGTGGTGACTCACCGGTGCCCGTAGGTTCATAATGCTCCACCTCGGGCAATAACACCGGCAAATCTGACTCCGCTACAGGCACAACACCACATTTTTCACAATGCACTATCGGTATCGGCTCACCCCAATAACGTTGTCGCGAAAATACCCAGTCTTTAAGTTTATAACGGGTAGTCCAAGCGCCATTTACTTTTTTAACTACTTCTTCTTTGGTAACTAAAGCCGCGTCAGAAATTGGGAGTTTATATTTTTCAGCAAATTCTTTATCACGCTCGTCGTGGGCTGGTACCGACATCACCGCGCCAGTACCGACATCACCCAGGACGTAATTGGTAATCCAGACTGGTACCGCCTCGCCATTAGCTGGGTTAATCGCGCAAATTCCGGTATCCAAGCCTTTTTTCTCGGGATCAGTTTTAAAATTATTAGTTGCCCGCCAAGTTAGTAGCTCCTCGATAAATTTTTTAATTTCCTCACTGGCTGGCCAGCCAACCTCCAACCACTTTTTAGCCAATTCCGGTGAGATCGCCATAAAGGTGACACCAAAAATGGTATCCGGTCGCGTGGTAAAAATCTCAAGCTCATGCTTACCGTCAGCCTGACCATCAATACTAGTTAATTTAAATTTAATTAGTGCCCCTTCACTCTTACCAATCCAATTACGTTGCGACTCCTTAATCGACTCCGGCCAATTGAGGAGTGGTTTAGGCCAGCCGGCTTTAGGGTCTTTAAGCCGCTCCAACCAAATTGGCAATTCTGAATTAACCATTGTCCCTGGTACAAAATGGCTCTCCTCGACCCAAATCACCTCATCGGCCTCGTCTTCATCCGCGCCCACTGGCACCCGGGCATCACTTTTAAGCTCAAAGTACACGGCGGTGGCAATGGCCACTCGATTTTGCCCTTTATGTTTAGCGTAATAAGAGGCCTCAGTTGGCCCACCTAAAATCCGCTTAAACTCTAAGTCGGTATAACCGGTCTCCTCCTTAACCTCACGCCGGGCCGTCTCTACCGCCTCCTCACCCTCCTCAATGCCGCCAATAATCACCGTATCCCAACCAAACTTTTTATTCCGAATAATTAAATATTTGCTAGTTTTAGGATCAAAGACAATGGCATGCGCCACCTGACGAGTGACTAACGGTTTACCTGGCTCGTGGGGATTTTTATCATCCACAATTTTAGGCATCACATAATCTGTTTGGTCTAAATCAAGCAAAAGACGCTCGGCGTAGTCGGTAATTTTGAGCATCCACTGGCGCATCGGCTTTTTCTCCACCACACTGCCACAGCGCTCACATTTACCATCCTCCAAGTCCTCATTAGCCAAACCAGTTTGGCACGATGGACACCAATTAATCGGCTCCCAGGACTCATAAGCTAGACCTTTTTCCCACAACTTTAAAAAGATCCATTGGGTCCATTTGTAATAATTGGGATCAGTGGTATCAATCTCCCGCTCCCAATCATAATTAAACCCGATCTTTTTTAATTGTGATTTAAAGTAAGCAATATTTTTCTCTACCGCTACTTTAGGGTGGACTTTATTTTTAATCGCATAATTCTCCGCTGGTAAACCAAAGGCGTCCCACCCCATCGGGTGGAGCACATTAAAGCCGCGCATTTTTTGATAGCGCGAGTAAATATCAGTGGCAATATAGCCCTTAGGATGTCCGACATGTAACCCCTCGCCCGACGGGTAAGGGAACATGTCTAGCACATAACATTTAGGCTTAGCGGGGTCTTGACCAACTTTATCGATATCCCAATCCCACCACTTTTTTTGCCACTTAGCCTCGACCTCTTTATGATCGTACTCTTTCACAAGCTAAATCTTACTCTTTAATTTTTTTAACGCCAAGCCAAATGAGAGCGATTAAAGCCGCGCCTAAGATAATGACGCGCAGGTAGTCGTCCATATTGGTCCAGTAGCGCATAGTACCGATAACTAGCGAGAGCACACCGCCAAGCGAGAGCCCAAGCGAAACGGCTGGGATATGAGCTAAGAAAAAGCTAGCCACTAACGCGATAACACCAGCCGCCACTAAAATAATAAAGACGTTACGATTGTATTGCTCAAGGGCCGTTTGATAATCTTTTTGGCAAGTAAAGTTTACGTCGCAATAGCCACGGACCTCTGGTGCTGGCGCCGGCATTGGCTTAGTCTCGCCAGGATAATAGTTATTAGCATTCCACTGGCCACCAACTGCCACACAAGCCTTTTCATTTTCTGGCATAATATTAACCTGCTTTTGCGGGCAAAAAGTCTCCCACTCTGGCATTTGGTACACCAGTTGGATCGAGAAGTTAATAAACAAATTAAGCACAATCACAATCCCCGCCACCAAGGCCCATTTAAGAATATTAAGGTTTTTCATATAGCTAAACTATACCATATAAACCAAGACAAAAAGATAGAGCGCCATACCCGAAGGTAATGCGCTCTATAAGTGGCTTGAGTTTCAAGGGCTGCCACCAACCTATTTAATGAACGGACTATTTGGCCGCCATCGCTTGCCCGAGGAAGGTCTTCGCTTCCGCCGCGATTTCTGCGTCGGGGCAGAGCGCATCGATGAAGTCGTTCATCCGCATATTCAGCAGCGACATCATCATGGCAGGCATACCTTGGGTGTAGTCGTGGATCGCGAGCTGAAGCATGAGGACCACTCCCATAGCCACTCTCTGTTCGCCGCCGTGCTTGGTGAGCAATGGATAGAACTTCTCTTGGGCGTGCGAGTTGTCATCGACTTTCAGTAGGCGCTGAAGCATTTCTTCTTTCGCGGGCAGGTTAAACGTCTTGTCTGACATCGGTGATCTCCCATTTGAGATAATTAACAAATTTACCTAATCAAAGAACTATTTCAGGTATAGCATATACAGTATGTATTGTCAAGTAGCTATATCTTAAACTCAATCACATCGCCATCTTTGACCACATACTCTTTACCCTCGGTGCGGACGAGGCCTTTGTCGCGGGCGGCGCCGTAGGAGCCAGAGTTTAAGAGCTCTTGCCAGCCAACCACCTCGGCGCGGATAAATTTGTCTTTAAAATCAGTATGGATGGCCGTACCCGCCCATGGCGCCGTCCAACCTTTTTTAATCGTCCAGGCTCTAGTTTCGTCTTCGCCGGTCGTGAAGAAAGTAATTAAGCCCAACAATTCATAACTGGCTTTAATTAAATCATTAACGCCGTCATCAGTTACCCCCAACTCTTGTTTAAAAGTTTGCTTATCTCCTGCCTCCAACTCTGACAATTCCTGTTCAATCCGGGCATCCACCTCCACAAATTTAGCGCCACTATTTTTAATAAAAGTTTTAAGCTCGTCTAAATTACTTGAGACAGAACCTGCTTTGCGATTAAGGACATACAAAATTGGCTTGGCGGAGAGTAGGTGTAAACTTTTTAACACCTCTTTTTCTTTATCATCCAGTTTGACACTACTCGCCAACTGTCCCGCCTCTAAGGCGGTTAACACTTTAGCTAAAACAGTACTCTCCAATATGGCCACTTTGTCGCCCTGTTTAACCTCACGTCCAATACTACTTTGGCGTTTAGTCACTGTTTGCATATCGGCTAAAATAAGCTCTAAGTTAATGACCTCAATATCATTGAGTGGATTAATGGCCCCGGCCACGTGGATAATATTGCCATCCTCGAAGACGCGTACCACTTGAGCAATGGCGTCCACCTCGCGGATATGGGAGAGAAATTGATTGCCCAAGCCCTCACCAGCCGAGGCGCCTTTGACGAGGCCCGCAATATCCACAAACTCAATCGCCGCTGGTAGCGTTTTAGCCGATTTGGAAAAGTCGGACAATTTTTGGATCCGCTCGTCAGGCACCGCCACTACCCCCACTGATGGATCAATTGTACAAAACGGGTAATTCTCCGCCGGGACTGCTTTTTGAGTCAAAGCGTTAAATAGGGTCGACTTACCAACATTGGGCAAGCCCACAATACCAATTGAGAGTGCCATATTATTTTAGACCTTCTAACTCCTCTTTATGACTCATCATTACCTCCATCACTGCCTCCATTTGGCTTTTGCCATCCTTAACGCGCTCTTGGACCTCCTCGGCAATTTGTTTAAAAAGTTGGGGATTTTTTTTGACCATCACAATAATCGCCTCGATTTGATCATCGGGCGCACCACTCTGCTTGAGCATCTGTTTTAACATAAAATCCTGGAACATGGTCTTCCAAATCTAGCAGAGATATGGTATTTTTTCAAACAGTCCCTCTATAGGGCCCATAGTATAATGGTAACACGCGTCCATGGCATGGACGAGTCCGGGGTCCGATTCCCCGTGGGTCCACAATAAAACACTTTTAAACTTTCTCTTGTAAGGTCTGTTCAAATATTGCTGCTATGGCGGCACTGACGACAGAAACAAAAATGATAAAAAGACCGATCGCCACACCGCCGGCAATGTCGTCGCCAGGCCGAATAATAAATAAATAAGCTACTGGTGCAGCCACCAAAACAGCTAAGGTTATGGCACAATATTTTATCGTCCGCAAAGCTTTGATCGAGCGTGGCGAAAATAGTTGATTTTGCCCGATATAGCCTAACAACTTAAAGGCTTGGTAGAGTGTGGTAAAAAAAGCAATAGATGAAGCGTAGGCATAAACTAAAAACGGATCGTTGAAATATATTTGATAGAGCGTGGCATTTATATTCCGCCCCTCCAGGTGAGGCTCCCACAGCATCCAAACAAAAGCACCGATACCGATAAGCACAATGACTATTTGCAGAAATATAGTTAAGGTTTTTTTCATGGTGGACCCTATCGGATTCGAACCGATGACCTCCTCATTGCAAATGAGGCGCTCTACCAACTAAGCTAAGGGCCCGTTTGCTGATTTTGACATTTTTTTAAGCTTAATACAAGTTAAGTCTATGTACTTGACAAAAATATGTGGATATGCTAGGATAGTAGGTAGAGGTTAGCCTGTCTCGTGA
>CAYTWP010000018.1:0-9675 GCA_964442155.1 uncultured Candidatus Saccharibacteria bacterium | reverse complement strand
CTGGAGAATTTGCTGGTCTAAAGATCGTCGCCGCCCGACCAAAAATTATTGAGAAATTAGCGGAGAAAGGGCTGGTGGTAAAAACGGACACCGAGTATAAAAACATGGTTAAGCGTTGCTACAAGTGCAACAGTCTCATTGAGCCTCAAGTAAAAGATCAATGGTTTCTTAAAATTAAACCGCTCGCCGAGCCGATTATTAAAGCGATGGAGCATAATGAAATTACTTTTTATCCTGATCATTATCAAAAAATAATGATGCATTGGTTAACCAATATTGAAGATTGGAACATCTCGCGCCAAATTGTTTGGGGTATACCGATCCCCTCCTGGTATCGCGGCGCTGAGATCCAAGTTAGTGAGACCTCTCCTGGTGAGGGCTGGCTTAAAGATGGTGATACTTTTGATACTTGGTTCTCTAGTGGCCAGTGGCCTTTTGCGACTTTAGGCTATCCGGATAGTCCTGACTTTAAAGAGTTTTATCCCACCCAAGTCATGGAGACCGCTGGTGAAATTATCTTTTTTTGGGTCGCGCGGATGTTGATGCTGGGGCAATATCGCACCGGCCAATTACCATTTAAAACAGTTTACTTACATGGTTTAGTTACGGCCAAAGACGGCCAAAAGATGAGTAAATCTAAAGGTAATGTTGTCAGCCCGCTCGACTTTTCGGAAAAGTATGGCACTGATGCCTTACGCATGGCGTTAATTATCGGCAATACCCCTGGTACTTCCACCGCTTTATATGAGGAAAAAATCAAAGCTTATAAACACTTTGCTAATAAATTGTGGAATGTGGCGCGGTTTGTGATTACTGAACTAGAGACTAGTCAAGATTGGATAGGAACAGAATTAAACACTGACGATCAAGCTAAATTAGCCGCCTGTGACGCAGTGATTAAAGAAGTGACTGGCGATTTAAACCACTACCGATTTCACTTAGCGGCCGAAAAATTGTATCATTATATATGGCACGAGTTAGCGGACGTGTTAATTGAGGAGTCTAAAACAATTTTAAAGAGTGACCAAGCTAATTCGCGACGCTTACTTTTATTTAAAATCTTAGACACTTGCTTGCGCGCCTTACATCCCTTTATGCCGTTTATCACTGAGGAAATTTGGTCGCTCTTGGCTCCCTATCACCCTAATCATCAATTGCTCATTATTACCCCATGGCCGCTGTCTTTAACTTTATAGCCGAATCTCCCAATTTAGCCGCGATTATTGGCGGTGTCGCTCCCGCCGTCGTCTGGCTCTGGTTTTGGCTTAAAGAGGATGGCGCTCGCCCTGAGCCTAAACGTTTAATTTTACTCTCATTTTTACTGGGCGCCGTGGCTGTGTTTATTGCCTTTATTTTAGAGCGCCTTGCTTTAGCCCTAATCGCCCCTGGTTACTCACCCGCCAGCTCGCTAATCTCTTTACCACTTAATCAGCAAGTCACCGTCATTATTACCTGGTCGTTAATTGAGGAGGCGATTAAGTACGGCTTAGCCGCGGCGACCATCTTCCGCCTCACTACTTTTGACGAGCCGGTAGATGCGATGATTTACATGATCACCATTGCTTTAGGCTTTAGCGCGATGGAAAATAGTCTCTTTTTATTAAATGCCGGCGCCATGGGAGGCGCCGCCGAGCTTTTTTTAACCGGTAATTTGCGCTTTTTAGGGGCCACGATTTTACACGTGGTCTCCTCGGCGGTGATTGGCGGGATGGTGGCGCTCTCCTTTTACGCCCCCCACTTAAAACAGGTGGAATATTTTTTAGTCGGGTTATGCACGGCCACTGGATTGCATGCCTTGTTTAATTTCTTTATAATTAGTGCTGACAGTCGTGATATAATTAAAGTGTTAGCATTTTTGTGGCTATCGGCGATTTTGATTTTACTCTTATTTGAGCGAGTCAAACGCACCGTCCGCACCACCGCCCTAACTATCCCTCCACCAACTCTCCCTACTACTTATGTCTAAAGAAAAACGATCATTTTTTGAACGCATTACCGGCAGTGTCTCAGCCGATGAGACGCTTACTGATGCACCAGTAAATGGTAAAGCGAGCCCGGCCTCGGCCAGCTGGCTCGAGGATGAGCCGGAGGAGGGTGAGCTCTCGGTAGACGTGTACCAAACCGCCAGCGAGATTGTGATTCAATCAATGGTCGCCGGCGTTAAACCCGAGGATTTACAAGTCACCATTACCCGCGAGATGGTCACCATTAAAGGCCGCCGCGAGCGACCAAGTGTGGTGGACGATGAGAGCTACTTCCAAAAAGAATTGTACTGGGGATCATTTACCCGGACCATCTTACTCCCCGCCGAAGTGGAGGCTGAAGAATCCGAAGCGACCGAGCGTTTTGGCCTCCTCACTCTCCGCCTCCCTAAAATCGACAAAGCCAAAATCCAAAAAGTAAAAGTAAGATCGGTGTAAGTGTTTACACTGAGCTTGTCGAAGTGTGCCGAGGACCGGTCTCGAACCGGTGACCCTTCCCTCTTCAGGGGAATGCTCTACCAACTGAGCTACCTCGGCGTAATTTTATGCCAACTGAGTCCCGACGCTTCGGTCGGGATCCCGTACCTCCGACGTTGAGTCGGAGCGTCGGGGCTACCTCGGCGCGGTTCTCATCATAACAGCAAATTGCGATAAGTTTCAAGCAGTGGTGTGAGGTAAGGCTCGAGGTAGTAAAAGGTACCTAAAGTTAGTCCAATCACTACTACCCAACGTAAAATAAACCAGGCAAATTGCCGTCGCTGATAACCAAGCAGCTTTTTTAATAAGCGATTATTTTCACTAGCAATTCCTTTAATTTCATCAAGTTCGGGGTTAGTCACAGTTTTATTATAACATACCTTGACTCGCGTCGTCCTCAAGCGCAGACTTAAAGCAGGAGTAGCACTTTACCATCAACCGCAACCTGTGGGGGCTTAATATGACAACCGCATTAGAAGTGTTACGACAGAAAAATCTAGGCGAGAAAGAGACTTTTCTAGCTCGCTGCAAGACTGAACGTTTTGTGGTGTGGGGTTTCGTCCCATTAGTAGTCGCCAGCAATCAATATCGGCGTACTACGATGTGGGGTCGATTTGACCACCGGCGTGATGATATTAATGTAGATACAGACGGTTTCTTTTTGAGTAATCAACCACTCCAAGACATGACCGCTACCGACATTAATATTCATCGTCCACCACTCTGTATTCTACCAAGTAAGTTCATCATTGGATTACAAGATAGTTTGTATATCGATGATGATGGTGGGGTATGGCTCGGGTATGACAACCTGCCCTTGTGTGGACCAATGTCTAAACTCCGTCAGGCGGAATTTACCCGTCACGTGGAAAAAAGTTCCCGCTGGCAATTCATGCCCTATTGGAAAAACAGGTTACATCTCGATGGGACAATGATAATCATTAAATAAGAAGGGCGCTCTGGTCCAATCCCAGGCGCTTTTTATTTTATACTTACAAAACCTTAGCCCCAATATCTTTTCGATATTGCATCCCTTCAAAGGAGATCAGTCCTAGCGCTTGATAAGCTTTAGCTAAAGCCTCCTTAAGATTTGGGCCGGTGGCAGTGACACCAAAGACTCGTCCCCCATTAGTAACTATTTTATCTCCCGTTAATTTGGTCCCAGCTTGAAATATCTGGATCTCTTTATCTTTAATACCATCTAAACCAGTAATTATTTTCCCCTTTTCATAATCTCCTGGGTAGCCGCCCGAAGCGGCGACAATACAACAAGCCGATTTTGTTGACCAGCTAATTGGCTGTTTATCTAAAGTACCATTAATACAAGCCAAGATAATATCAACCAAATCAGTTCCCAGTAAGCGTAAATAGGATTGGGTTTCCGGATCACCAAAGCGAGCATTAAACTCAATCACTTTTGGCCCAGTCTTTGTAAGCATTACCCCCGGGTACAATACTCCCTTAAAAGGTCGTCCTCGTTTATTAAGTGCCTTAATCGTCGGCATAACAATTAAATCCTCTATTTCTTTAATCTGCTCTGGAGTCACCCCAGGCACTGGAACGATAGTCCCCATCCCCCCAGTATTAGGGCCTTGATCCCCTTCAAAAATCCGTTTATGATCCTGAGCGGTAGAAAATAAACTAAAATTTTCGCCATCGCAAAAAACATGGAGGGATATCTCCTGGCCTTCCAAATATTCCTCAATCACCACTTCATTACCTGCCTCACCAAAAACTCTATTACCCATAATTTGTTCAAGCGCTTGTTCTGCTTCTATTAAAGTGTAAACAATAATCACCCCCTTACCCAAAGCCAGACCGTTAGCTTTAATCACCACCGGGAGAGTTTGATTGCTTACATAGGTTTTAGCCTCCTCAATATTAGTAAATACCTCATAATTAGCTGTGGGGATACCCTCCTCCCTCATTAATTGTTTAGCAAAAACTTTTGACCATTCAATTTCAGCGGCTACTTTGGTTGGGCCAAAGGCCGGCACTTTTAGTTTTTGGAGCTCGTCAACTATCCCCTCGGCCAAATAATTATCGGGACCGATTATAACCAAATCGATCGGATTATTTTTTACCCAGTCTAATATCTCTGCGGTGGTTTGCGCATTTATATTTTGGGCTATTTTAGCTGTGCCAGCATTACCCGGCGCCACAAAAATATTCTTCACTTTTGGTGATTGTTTTAACTTCCAAGCTAAAGCATGCTCCCGGCCACCATTACCGACAATCAATACATTCATCTTGTGCTCCTAGTAGGAATCGAACCTACATTTACCCCTTAGGACGGGGTTGTTCTATCCATTGAACTACAGGAGCAGGGTTTAGATCCCTAGTAAAGCACTTAATTTAGCCTGGTCAAAACCGACTAAAATTTGGTCATCAATAGTAATCACCGGCACACCCATTTGATTACTCTTGTCGATCATCTCACGGCGCCGAGCAGCGTCAGAGGCGACATTAAACTCCTCATAGGCTACGCCATTGGCCTTAAAAAACTCTTTAGCCATTTGGCAGTAGTGGCAAGTAGGGGTGGAATAGATGGTGACTTTTTTCATGTTTTTCTATTTTACCATATCGGTCAACCTTCGACGAGCTCAGGTTGACCCTGAATTCTATTGAAGGGTCAAATAACCTCCAAGCTCGTCATTTTTAGCGGCTTTATTGGGCTTAAGATGACCACATTGCTCGCATTTATGAGTAATCACAAACTCACCACCTTCTAATTTAACCTCTGCAGGTGCCATTAAGCCACAACAATCAGAGGCCCGGTCGCCCGGTGTATCATCCACATGCTTGCTCCACAAGCACTTAGGACAGTGATTGGTATAACCATCCCCCACCACCCTCTCGCCGCAGTGCTCACACTCAAAATCCTCCTTAACTTTTTTAAATTCTTGGGACATGTAAACAACTCATGACTTCAAAGATAGCTTCCACATCTTATAATTTTTCTTGATTAAGTCTATTTCTTCCACTAATTCCGGTAATTGGTCCTCTGACGACAAATCAACATCCTCCGGTACACGCTCCACGACAAAACCTCTTTCTTCCCATTCTCGTGTCATTTCTTCTTGTGATATAGCTCCTAAATCTCTATTGCTTCCTTGTGATAACTTATCAAAAAATGGCTTAAAATTAGGGTGGCTAATAAATTCTGGATGAAAACGAGTCGAATCCTCAAACATAAAATGTCCGCCATGATTTTCGAGTAATAATTTAACTTCGTCAGAGAGCTTATCTCTTTCTGCTTTTGTGGTGTACAACATAAACCCCTCAGAAAAAACCAAGATAGGACCCTCTTTTAGCTTAGATTCTATATCAACCCACACCTCATGATCATAAACATTACCTGGTGCATAGGCTATAGGCAAATCAGGATTTAATGTGGTATTTATCTCCCTCTTTTTTGCAGTATTGATCGGTAAATCTGATTCGATATAAGAACCAACCACATTAGAACTTAATAATTCTTGTGCATGTGGTGTAAAACCAGACGCCAATTCAACTATTTGTCTTACATTTTCTGTTTCAGCTAGATCTCTTATCACTTTATCTGATGTTTTGTAACGTAATTCAACTAAATGAGGCTTTCCTGCTGTCTTTCTTGAGAAACTCTCATTTTCCTCAGTACCACCTAACAACTTCCAGATTTGCTTAGCTGGCTCTATATCTGTGAATATAGCCAATCCTTCGACTGTACCAATAGCTGTCTTGTAAATCTCATCTGCTTCTTGTTTATGAGCTTGGTCATACTGCTCTTTAGAGAAATTACCTTCTTGATTAGAATATTCTTTACTCAATCTCTCGGTAATAACACTGGCCTCATCTTCCGCTTGTTTTTTAGTATATTTTTCCATATTTTTACCTGTTAATCATAACTTCTACCAACTCTTTAGGGTGAGAAAACATTACTTCATGATCGGATTGAATCTCTATTTTTTTGAATTTTGGTGGCAATTTAGATAGTATTTTTTTAAATGATTCTGGGGAAAGTGATATATCATTTTTACAAAAAATATAATAAATTGGTATACTTGTCTCTTTAAAATCCTTTAAGTAAATCTTTTCTGTATAAGGAAGAATTGGCTGAGGAGTTAGTTTATTAAAAATATTTTCAAACTTATTATCATCGACCAAATCATTAAACAACCTAGCTCTTAAGGAGGCTGAGTTAGGGGTAATGGAGTTGTCTTCACTCTCATTTGCTTGTTTTAAATATTTTTCCTTTATTTCTTGAGGAAAATAGTCGAAAAATGCTTCCCCATTATCAAGAACTACTGCGCTAATAAGAACAATATCTTTGATGCGATTGGGTAAAACTTCAATAAGTTTAGTAATAACAACCCCAGCAAAACTATGCCCAACTAAAGTCACATTATTTATATTGTTTTCTTCTATAAATTTCTTTACTGCTGTGACGTATAAAGATACATTTATTTTACTTCTATCTGTCTTATCCTTACCGTGCCCTGGTAAATCAATAGTATAAACAACATTCTCTTTGTCTTCGAGAACTTCCTTTACTTCTTCCCAACACCAAGCCCCATGATAGGCCCCGTGGATTAAGAGATAATTATTACTATTGGACATATTGTCTAATTATACATAAATTCATAAGTGCGGGATATGGGAATCGGACCCATGTCTCATCCTTGGGAAGGACGTATATTACCACTATAATAATCCCGCTCTAATCTACTTTAAAAAGTTCTCTAACCGTCGATTCAGATACCCTCTACCAAAACCGGTTTTTAACTGCACCTCCCTTAATCTAGCATCTTTTTCATGTTTACAAGCTTCATAATAAATCAACTCTATCTTATCGAACTTTTGAGTTGTTTTAGTACTACCACTTTTATGCTGAGTTAATCTTCTCTTCAAATTATCTGTATACCCCACATACAAGCAATTGTGAGAAAATTTACTACTACTGCATTTTAAAACGTAAACATAATGCATATCTTATTCTACCACCCCGCCCAAAACCAGTTTGACTGGTATTGCGGCGGGCCCGCCTAAATGCTTAAGCTTTTGGCGGGTATATTAATCCCGCATTTTAGTCCCGCTTAAAGGCCGCGTCAAATAATTTACGCCACAACGACACTTCGGTACTAGAGGCATTGGACGAGGCATTACTATTGTCCTCCACCACCGTAATCACCTGCTCACCCGGTAGGACGACGGGGAAATTGCCTCTAATCTCCGCCTCCTCACCCCGCGGCGTTTTAAGGAGCTCCACCGCAGCGACAAGCCCGGCCTTACGGGTCTCAAGCTCACTCCACTCGCGCTCGGTCTCTTGGCGATGCCCCACCGTCATGACCTTTTTTTGATATAAACCATAAACCGATTTGGTTAAAACAATTACCGCCAATAAAAGTAAGCAAACTATCAGTGGCGTAAAAATGGAGGAGCGAGCTTTACCTTGCCAGCGCGTCATTGTGCCTGTATAGTACTATACATGAGCTACTCCAGCAAACCAAAAAATAAAATTTCTCCCACGTGGGCTTTGGTCGGTTTTATTGTCATTGTCGGGATGATTCTCCTCTACATTGCGCCCCTCTTTGCTTAATTGGACTTAATTACTGTCGGCCTTCATCATTTGTAAAAAGACATTGTTGGGGATATCAACCGAGCCACGGGCTTGCATCTTCTTTTTACCTTTCTTCTGTTTTTCGCGCAGCTTCATTTTACGAGTAATATCACCACCATATAAGTAGCCGGTGACATCTTTACGGAGAGCCGACAAAGTCTCTGACGAGATAATCCGCCCCAGCGCTTGGGCTTGGATTTTAATGATAATTAATTGCCGCGGTAATAATTTAGCCAACTTTTCCACTGCCGCTTTGGCCTCATGCTCCACTTGACGGCGTGAGACCACGCGGGAGAAGGCGGCCACCGCCTCACCATTAACCAGGACATCAAGCCGTACTACCTCCGCCGGTTGCCACTCCCCGATCTGATACGAGAGCGAGGCAAAGCCGGAGGAGATACTTTTTAACTGATCAAAAAAGTGGCGCATCAACTCGCGCAGTGGCATATTAATGGTCAGCGCCGCGCGCCCCGCCGACCAATTGTCGGTATTTAAAATAATGGCTTCATGTTCATACAAAAGCGGCATAATCGCACTTAAATAATCCGGCGGCGTAATTAAAGTGACCTTGACCCACGACTCGCGGATGGAATAATTTTTAGTATCTTCAGGGAAGCGGGTTGGCGAGTAAACGAGCGCCACCTCGCTGGTTAATTGATTAGTAACCTCATAACTAATCGTCGGCGTGGCCACAATTAACGATAAATTAAACTCGCGGCGCAAACGCTCGGTAATGATCTCCAAGTGGAGCATACCTAAAAAGCCGACTCTAAACCCGCGCCCTAAAGCCCCGGATGACTCCTCCTCAAAGGTAAAGGCTGAGTCCGATAAGTTAAGTCGCTCCAGGGCTTGCTTGAGGATGGGGAAGTCGTCTTGGCTCTCGGGGTAAACCGAGGCCCAGACCACCGGCCGGGGCCGCTCATAGCCCGGTACGGCCGGTAGAGCCTCCCGACCGGTCAAAGTGTCACCAACGTGGGCCAAACCCGGCTTTTTAAGCCCAGTGACAATGTAGCCGATCTCACCGGCTTTAAGGGCCGTCGCGGGCGTGCGCTCGGGGGCAAAAAAGCCAACCTCTCCCACGACACAACTCTCGCCGCTACCCACAAAGTGGAGGGCGTCGCCGGCGGTTAAAACGCCATCTAAAACTCTAACGTAAACAATCACGCCGCGATGGGTCGAGTATTCAAAATCAAACACTAAGGCCCGAGAGCCACTCGGCAAACTGTCTACCGGTGGTGGGACACGCTTGACCACTTCCACCAACAACTCATCCACCCCGGCGCCGGTTTTACCCGACACCGCTAAAATCGTTTCCGGATCTACCTCCAACAATTTAGCTACTTCCGCTCGCACCTCGTCGACGCGGGCAATCGGTAAATCAATTTTATTAAGGACCGGGACAATGGTTAAGTTGAGAGCTCGGGCCAGCGACAAAACAGATAGTGTTTGGGCCTGTACTCCTTGCGTCGCGTCTACCAATAAAATCACTCCCTCCACTGCTTGGAGGGCCCGCGACACTTCATACGAGAAGTCGATGTGTCCCGGGGTATCAATTAAATTAAATTCGTAACTCTCACCCTGATGCTGATAGCTCATCCGCACTGGTTGCATTTTAAT
>CAYTWP010000017.1:0-9809 GCA_964442155.1 uncultured Candidatus Saccharibacteria bacterium | reverse complement strand
TCAATTATTGACGAAGCAGTAATTCCTTCCAATAAAACTATCGGTTTAGCGGCCCCAACCAAGCGATCAGACATAAACTCAAAATTACTGAAATCGGCAGGCGCTATCTCCGTAACACTATTAGCCCAAAAATAGCGCGGCCAGTAACCTGGATTTTCATATAGACCAACCTTCCGCTCGCAATAAGATAAATCAAACTCGCGAATCAATGGGAACGTCGCCGGTAAAGGATAGTACGACAACAAATAGCGGATATTTAACGCCTTAAGCAAATTGGCCCGAGCGGCAATAATCTTTATCTTTTCTTCTTTGGAAATCGGCGCATTGGCCAATAAATTGCCGGTCACCGCCTGCTCGGATCCAATAAAGGCATTTAGTTGACTGATTTTTTGTGGCATAAAATTATCATAGCCATCAATCATTTCAATACCATATAGTAAATTACTATTAGGTAATAATAACTCCTTGGCCAGTTCGTAAGACTTAGTCCCCTCCTCATCCAATACACAACCCTCTCGACTAAGATCGTAAATAGTAAACCCGGGCCACAAACTAAACACCCGGAATGGCCCATCGGCGGGTTTAGTCTGTTGCTTGATAAAACTGGCCGTTGACGGATTTGATTTTAAAACACCCCGAGACACAAACTGATAGTGCCCGATATAAGTACCAGCAAAACCAAATAACAAAATCATCAATGCCACCAATGAAATATTTTTACTGGAATATTTACCAAGATAATAAAACCAACAACTAATAAACACCAGCGAGATCAGGGCAACTAGCGTTCCCTGACTAAACCACGAACTGTGGTAAATTAATTGCTCGACTGCTTGATTAAACACCTTTAAATAATACTCGCGAGAATTAGGCCCTAAACTGTTTAGAGACCACCACTCAAATAAGCGCCCAGACTGATGAAGTAACCAATTATTGAATACTTGGTAAATAAAAGTCAACAAACCGGTAATAATAATTAACGGCCCGATCAAATAATTACGCCCCTTGATCACCCACAAGCGATAATCCGGCCGATCAGTCGTTAACCGCTCCAAAGCTTTAGCTGAGACCAAAGCGGCCCCTAAATTGCCGATAAACATCAAGCGGGCCGCCTCACGCAAAGAATCGATCAAGGGTAGATAATGGAGAGCAACCGCTAGGGGTGAATAAGTCAGGCTGGCGACCACACAAAACAACCAGGTACCCAAGAAAAAAGAGCTGTAACTGTCACCCCACCGGTGATAATGGCGGATAAACAACAACACCAAAACTAGAGGTAAAATGCCGATATACCAACCTGGCGAACTTAACGGGATAAACAAATGGTCCCAAAACGGGTTAAATAGGTGGATTAAATCAAACGGACCGTATGAACCACCCAACCACTCACTTAAAGCGACACCACTCGCTCGCGCCGACTGGTCGGACCAAATCAAAATAGCTTGGATCTGCTTTAACCCGACAATTAAAGATACCAGATAGGCCGAAGTTAAATAGACGACATAAGGCCAGAGTGCCCGCCACTTGCACTTGATCAACAATGGCCACAAACGCCACAACAAGTAAATCGCAATAAACAGATGGATAAAAATAAGATATTGAACATGGCTATTTTGCCACCCCAAACCCAATAAAAAACCGGCCAAGAGCGGTAACAGCCAACGGAAGAGGCGACCAGATTGATAGAATAATTCACTTAACAGTAAAGTGGCCGGCAAAATAAAATAATAACTGGCATTAGACAAGGTGGGAGCCCAAATCATCAATTGGCCGGAAAAAACAAAAGTGGTCGCCGCAAAAATAGCCGACCAATGATTTAGTTTGATCAAACGACCTAAGCCATAAGTCGCCAAATAAGCTAAAATCAAATAAAACACCACCAGGTAGCGGTAAGCGTCGAAAGCGTCAAACCACTTGAGTGCCAAATAGAAGGTCCAAGAAAACCAGAGTCCCACATTAGAAACATAGACCGGAAATCCTGACAGCAACTCTTGCGCCACTAGGGGGCCACCAGAAGCAAAATAGTCGTAATAAGGATAAAAGCTATAAAGAGTGTCACCATTACCAAATAGACTATCGCTGAAAATGGCCGGATAAAACACCGCGAATAAAATCAGAAGTGGTAAAACAAAAAATAAAATTGTCATAAATTAAGCGGTAAACCACTCGTCATACCATAATTGAAAAGACAATAGATTCCACAATAGTTTAGCATTATTGCGCCGGCCGGTCCGATGACTGGCGATCAATTCTGCCACCTTAGTCGGTTTAAAAATTTGTTGCGTGCTTAAGCGCTCCTTAGACAACTTATCATCGACCAACGATTTAAGTTCGCAATTAAGCCACTTGGCCATCGGTAAAGCAAAACCCTGCTTAGATCGGTCAATAATCTCCGTCGGGATTTTGCCTCGCATTAACTCTTTTAAAATAAACTTGCTTTGTCCACCTTTGAGCTTAAAATTAGCTGGTAAAGCATTGGCCCAATCGACCAACTCATAATCAAGTAAGGGTGAGCGCACCTCAAGCCCGGCCGCCATAGAAGCGCGGTCGACTTTTACCAACACTTGATCAGCTAAATAAGTCCGCTGATAAAACACTAGTAATTTAGTTAATTCATCTAACGCTGATTGAGCTGGGTATTTGGCCGACAGACCGCCCACTAAGTTAGCTAAGTCAGTTGACGCTAAAAAATCAGCGGTCAATAACTCCCCTAATTCGCGAGGTGAGTAATTTCCCAACCAACGTTGATGACGCTCACTAGGTGAATAATTATCATCACCGCCACTTAAAAATTTTTTCAATTTAAATTCAAAACTAAAATAATCAAAATTAGCCGGTAACAAAAGCGCAGTTTGATAGAGCCCTCGACGCAACTTAAGTGGCAACTTAAATAACCACTTAGCCACTTGCTCCGCCTTAAAGGTGGGATACCCAGCAAACAGTTCATCACCACCATCACCACTTAAAGCCACCGTCACCCGCTTTTTAGTCGCCAGTGATAAAAAATAGGTTGGCAGAATCGAGGCATCGGCCAACGGCTCGTCCAAAAAAGATGTTACTTGCGGGATCAGATCAAGACAATCACCAGCTGATAATTTAAAGACCTCATGGTCCAAACCGAGCCCAAGCGCCAAACGCCTGGCATAATCACTCTCATCAAAAGTCTTTTCCTCAAAAGCGATCGAAAAAGCTTTTAGTGGCCGATTACTTAAACGAGCCCCATAATAAGCCACAGCCGAACTATCCAATCCTCCACTTAAAAAGAGACCAACTGGTACATCAGCCACTAAACGATTTTTAACACTAGTTTCTAATTTAAGGTCTAATTGTGTCTTCACCTCTTCTAAATCAAGATTTATGGTCTGATGGTTTGGAGTCCAAAATGATTTAGTGATCGGCGAAATACCAGATTTATAAATCAAATAATGGCCCGGTGAGAGCTTATTCACTCCTTGCCAAATACTGGCGGGCCCCGGCACATAATCAAACATCAAATAGGCCGCTAATGCGTCCGGATTGATAATCGATCTAAATAACGGATGCAACTTTAACGCCTTCAACTCCGAACCAAACAACAAAGTCTCGCCCGTTAGTGACCAATAAAGCGGTTTTTTGCCAAGGCGATCGCGCGCCAAGATAATTTCTCCGCTCCGATGATCATAGAGTGCCAGCGCAAACATCCCTTCCAATTTACTAAAAGCCTCGAAGCCAAAAGCCAAATAAGCATTTAAAATAACTTCTGTATCAGTTTGATTATTAAACTTAAATCCCTGTTTGATTAGATCCTCTTTTAGAGTCTTAAAATTATAAACCTCGCCGTTAAACACTATTGACGCCTGACCAGTAACATCAGTCATTGGTTGATGTCCGGCGGCAGTCAGATCAATAACACTCAAACGACGATGACCCAAACCTAATCCCTCCTTAAACAAAACTCCTTGATCATCAGGGCCACGGCGCTTAAGCGATTCGGTCATTTTGATTAACACCGGCTCCGACCCTTCGCCTAAAAAACCCGCAATGCCGCACATATTTATCGTTCGAAATTAACTCTGTCTTTGATAAGATAGGCTGTCCGCCCTTGCGATTCATAATAAGTCCGCATAATCATCTCTGCCAAAATACCCATCACTATTAGCTGGACACCGACAATAATCAACATTGCTGAAAAAATCGGTAACGGCGTATCTACAAATGATCGTAAATCCAATAATTTTAAAATGATCGCCATGATACCGGCACTAATACCCAATACCAGCGATAAAAACCCCAAACCGCCAAAAAAATGAATTGGTCGATTTAAATATTTAGACAAAAAAGAAAAAACCAAAAGATCAAGTAAGACTCTCAAAATCCGTGACAAGCCATAATTGCTTTTACCAAACTGGCGCGGCCGGTAAGATACATCGAGCTCACTGACCTTAGCCCCAAACCAAGAGGCATAAGCAGGTATAAAGCGATGCATTTCACCATAAAGTGGCATTTCTACAATCACTTCTCGACGATACGCTTTTAAGGTACAACCATAGTCATGGAGCTTAACACCAGTAATAGTTGAGATTAAATAATTAGCAGTAAGTGATGGCAACCGACGAGTCAAAAACTCTTTTTGCCAACGCTCACGCCGCCAACCAGAGACGACATCATAACCCTCATTAAGCTTGCTAATAAGGCGCGGGATATCAGCTGGATTATTTTCTAAATCGCTATCTAAAGTAATGATCACTTCTCCACTAGCTGCTTTGATCCCTGCTGCCAAAGCAGCCGTTTGGCCGAAGTTTTTCCGAAAGTTGATTAATTTTAGGCGTTTGTCGCTTGACCCCTCAAATTTCAATTTTTCCCAACTGTCATCTCGAGAACCATCATTAACAAAAATAATTTCGGTCTCAAATGACGCCAGCTCTTCATTAGCTACTGACCGTAGTTTTTGGGCAATTAGCGGGATATTAGCCGACTCGTTATAGACCGGCAAAACAATCGACAACTTCATACCACACTAGTCTACTGACTTTATCATCAGTTGGCAACTACTGACCCAATTTAGACCAAACAGTAAAGCGATCAATATTTTTAACTAGCTGATAATTTTCGATTAATCCTAAACCATTTAAATTATCGTTTGGGGTAAAAACCAAATCTGGAATACCAACTTCAATTAATTTTAGATTATTTTCACCAATTACTACTGACGGCGTCACTTTTAAATATTGCCAGTAATTATTATGTGGCAAAAAAGTGACTAACTCTGGAGTTTGATAGAGCAATACTGAGTGATTAATCGCTAATTCTGGAACTATCTGACTTAAATCAGCGGTGGTAGTAGAATCCAAATAATTAGCCACCCAAGAATTAGTGACTGTCTGATGAAGTTGAAACACCACCAAAATAATTAATATAACTGTTATGCCTATTTTAATCTTTTTTTGATAAATTATTGTTTCAATCGAAGGCACTAAATAAACCAAAGCCCAAAATTGACCCAAGAAAAAGTAGCGATAATACCCTGGCATTCTAAGATAAGCTAGTAAAACCAAACTGGTAAAAGCCCAGAGCCAAGCCTCGGCTAAGTTAATTGTTTGTTTGCGCTGTAATTTTACTAACAAAGCCAAAGACCAGATAAACCATAGCACCAGCATATAAAACGGTTGACCAGCCGTCACAAATGACCTTAAGTTGGACATTATTGCCATCTTGGTATCAACAACATGGGGATTAGCGTACAAATTAAATATTGACGCCAAAGAATCGCCCGAGAATTGAGTCAAATACCATAGCACTATTGGTAGAATAAAAGCCCCTAAACTAACTACTGCCCGTCTAGGAGTCAGCACGCCTCTCTTAAAAAGGATACCAGCCACTACCACCAGACCAGGCAAGAGTAGTAAAAAAATTGGTTTGGTGGTTACTGCCAAACCCGCCGCCAAACTAAACCAGATTAAATAGTAAATTGACCGCTGGCGATCTAAATCGATTAAATACAAAAAATAAACAGCGCTAGCTAAATAAAATAAACCTGGGATCTCACCTAAAACATTGCGTCCATGTCCATAAATTGGAGCAAAGGTAGCCAACAGCAAAAAAGCTAATATTAGAGGCCTGGGCTTAATAAAATCACGCCAAAGCAAGTACACTACCGCAAACAGAGCCAGAATAAACCCAGCCATTACTAATCGAGCATTAACCAAGGAAACCCCAAACACTTTAAATACTAGAGCAATTGGACACAATACCGAACAACCTGTCGAGACAAAACCAGCGGACACTAACTCTCCCGGTCCAGCCTGAATCATAAACCTCCCTTGCTCGGCAGTGTTTTTAGCCACTTGGAGTAAAATCCCTTCATCCATCCAAGTCCGTGGACTCTCGGATAATTTAAAAAGAGTTAAACCACCAACCAACAAAAAGACGAGACCAATTAATAATAAATTTATTTTTGCTGATGAGCTCATGATTATTTTTGTCGATAGATGTAGAAATTATCACCCCAATTGTTTAATTTAAAAAATTGCCAGTTAAAATAGTCGCCAAATGAGTCAATGGTCTGTACTTGTCCACGGTAAAGCGGATTAGTAATACTATAGACCAATTCCCATTCTTGATGAAAAAGCTCCTTATTAGATACTCGATAGACTTCATTAAAATGGTTTGGTAATTTCTCCGTCACTCGACTATCAATGACCAACGGCTCAAACGAGCTAACTAACTCCCCGGTCCTAAACAGACGACAACGAGAACCACAAGAATAATCGATTAAAGCGACGGCTGTTTTTTGATTAAGTGGCGGCTCATAGACTGGGCCAGTGTCGTTAATAATCACTACTCCTGGATGGTTTAAATTATCAATCGTCCAAGTTCTAACTAGATTAAGTGTCGCTGGGGTAAGTAAATAATAAATCGCAAACACAAAATAAATTAAAGTCACTCCCGCCGACAAACCAAGGGCAAAACGGCGCCAAAAGCTCAAATTGTTTAGATTAAAACTAAGTAAAATAAAAGTGAGCCAAAAACTGACTGGCAATAAATAGCGAAAGTAGGAACCGAGCTCATAAGCCCAACGTGCCGTCACACTAATAGCCGCCAAGTAAACGATCAAATAAAATAAGCTAAGCCAAAATAATTTGCGATCAACAATTTTGCCTGCAGTTACCATTAAAGCCACCAAGAGTGGACCAAACAACAAAACCGTTTTGACTAAAAACATAACTAGCGACTCTGGTATAGAGGCATTATTTTCCATAGCAGTTGGTGATAAAGTGTAGTCATTAATAATTGAAAAAACTTGAGCGTAAATACCTTCATAGTTAAAAGTGAAAACTAAAATCAACAAAACCACTCCAGCAATAATCGACCAAATTAGTTCTTTAATTGGCCATCCTGCACGGCGATAATAAAAAAATAAAACTGGCAATACTACCAGACCAACACCCGCCAAGGGAAAATTGGTTAAGGCTAAACAAGCAAAAATAATCGACCAAACAGCAAAATGTCGCTCCCCCATCAACACTCGATAGAGACAGAAAAAAGACACCACCAAAAGTGCTGTAGTCAACGGCCACACTTTACCAGTATGAAAAATAGTGGTAACCAGCAAGTTAGAGAACAGTAAAATAGTTATGGTAAGTCTTACCGCTACAGATTTAATTTTTACTTGGGCTAAATAATAGAAAATAGCCAGAATTACTATTAACGACAAAACACTGATCAATCGTGGGGCCAAGTAGAATAGGTAATAATGATCAAACACCCAAGACTCGAGACCCCCTAAATTAAAACCAAATAATACGGTTATCCCCACCAAGCTGATGGAGATTAAAATATAACTTAATAAATAATTAAGGGTGCCATAGGGTACATCTAGACCTTGTGGGAAAATACTATGTTCAGCCAAAGCCCTAAACACTCCACCAACAAAATACATTTCATCGTTAGTGGTGACTGTTAATGGAAAACCAAAATCAAGTCCGACAAAAAAAGAAGTCACTAAAAAACCAAGGACTAACCTCTCTGTTAAGGTCAAAGCAGCTAAAAATTCTTTAAGTCTTACGAGCATAAACAAGCATGTTGTCCCGCAAATTAAGCGGCAGCCCAAGACGACCGATCTTAGGATGACGTTTGAGAAAATTTAAAATTTTTTGCCAAAAAACTAAACCTTGCCAACGCGCTAAGGTGTGAAAAATGTATTCTAAAGTAAAAACCTTTCCCTGAAAGGAGATCTTTAAAACTTCAAAGCCGAGCTGCTCTAACAATAGAGCTAAGGACTTAGGAGTTAAATGCTGGAGATGCTCTGGCGGCACCAGTAAATGCCAACCCGTACCCAATAAGCGCGCTAAAAAACTACCACTATTAGGAGTATTGATCAATAGTAGACCACCTGGTCGTAAAAGCCTATAGACTCGAGTTAAATCAGACCGTGGATCTCTGACATGCTCAAGAACATCCCACATTGTTATGACATCAAAAAAACTAACCGGAAAAAGATCCTGACCAACAACGCCCGTCTTTACATCCAATCCCCGTTGACGAGCCACTTTGGCAGCGTAATCACTAATTTCAATACCAGCGGTCTCCCAACCCTGCCTACGTGCCAAGTCAAGAAAGTAACCCGTAGCCGCGCCAATATCTAAAATTGATCTATTGGTCTTAGTTAATAAATTCTCCAGTTGTTTAAGGTAACCAATAAACACCTTCTCCATAGCTTGTTTATCGGTATCATAATCAACATAACCATAGCCACGCTCCGCCCCAGTAAAATAGTCCTGGGCATAAATAGAGCTAGTCTCCTCCGGCAACGGTGCCACAAAAACAAGCCGGCATTGGGCACAACGATATAACCAGCAACTATTTTTATGACAAAAATAATTTACCTGATTTGAACGGCAAACTACGCAAACTGGTATTATTTGTTCCGCAGAATCATTTTCCATGGTGCTAATATACCTTCACCAATAATATGGTTAGAGAGCTTTGACTCACCGCCACGACGATTATGAAAAATAATAGGAATTTCTTTAAACCTGGCACCGACTTTAAACAGGGAATACTTTAATTCCATAATAAAAGCATACCCTGACAGATCAATCTTGTTAAAATTGAGTTTCCTTATTGTATCCACTCTCATCATATTAAAACCCCCCGTACAATCATTAATTGGCATTCCCGTAACTGCTCGACAATACCAATTGCCAAATCGAGATAAAATTCGCCGCCATAACTCCCAACCAACTGTTTGGCCGTTTAAAACGTAGCGAGAACCAATTAAACAATCAAAATTCTCAGTGTAATCGACCATCTCTTTTAAATAACAAGGATCATGAGAGCCGTCAGCATCCATCATTATCATCCAATCGAACTGATCCTTAGCTAAAACTCGCTTAAAAGCATCAATATAGGCCTTACCTAAACCCTCCTTTTTAACTCGCAAATAGAGTTCCAATGAGGGATGGTCAACTTGTAGTGCTTGAACTATCTTACTGGTACCATCGGGAGAATTATCATCAACAACCAGCACCGAAACTTGAGGCATCTCTTGATAGATTTTTTGTAAAATAGCCTTAATATTGGTCGCCTCATTATAAGTAGGCAGGATGATGATCAGACGATTAGTCATATTTTTGCTTTGCTAGTATAGCAAAAAGGGAAATTATTTTCTCGGCTCGCTTATCCCAAGTATAGTCCTCTACCTTATGCCGCGCCCTGACAACCTTAGATTGAGAGACCATTTTATCGTTTAATACTTGGTAAATCATATTAGCTAGAGCTTGGGGGTTATCGGCTGGCACCAAAAAAGCATTGTCTGGAGACAACACCTC
>CAYTWP010000016.1:0-9908 GCA_964442155.1 uncultured Candidatus Saccharibacteria bacterium | reverse complement strand
GTTCCGACATATGGTGATTCGGTTTCGTTTGGAGGTTTTCCAAGTCAATTTGGATATACTCATGACACGGCACCATTTGCATATACTGAAGGGATTGTCTCTTCTTTTCCTACGACAATTATTGGCGGCGAGAATTACGAACATATAAAAATTAATGCAATCAATCTAAGCGGTAACAGCGGAGCACCATTATTTTTGAAAGACAAGAAAACAGTCATTGGTTTTATTAATGGAAATATGAATTGGGGTAGAGATGATTTGCTTGTAGCACAAGTAAATCCAAGCGGACAGATTAATCTACAGCCAGTCTCAATGAGAGTTCCTCTTAGTATTGCATATGCAACATCGCTCAAGCTAATTAAAGATAAAACAAGTCTGATTTAAATACATGAGATGGTCAGTTAAATAATTATGTCTAGTCCTTTTGAGTTAATAAAAGATTCCACACTTCAATTTATATTCCTCTTTTCCAATGCTGACGGTTTTTATATAAGCGCCCGCAGAGCTTTGACTTATGGATGGATACCAGTGGGTTGCTCAAATGCACATCAATCTCTAGAACTTTACATAAAAGCCATTCTCAAGTTAAATCACGAGCAGGAAAGAGGTCATGATTTAGTTAAACTCTTAGAAAAATACAGCGATAGAGACCTATACTTCGCCTCAATACTTGGTGATGTACACGAGGTTGAATTTTTGAACCAATTGTCTGAAGGTTATTTGACACACCGCTACGGAGAAGCTGGATCTAAATCAAATTCACAAGAAATCATTGCCTTACTAGATGAGTTAGCCTTCAATTTGAGAGGTATCTATTTGAGAAATATTAAATCTCCATCAAATAAAATATATATACCCCTAAAACTTCAAGAGGAATTCTTGCTAAATAATCAAAACTTTACCGCCAATGATCTGACCAAAAATCCTATGGCTCAAATGGGCCTACCGTTTGATATGGAGTTGCCTGATGATTTTGGGCAATAGTGGTTCTGAGTTTGTAATCAATTAAATTGATTTGGTGTGCTGATCAAGATGCGTCGATTCGTTAAGCGAAAAGTGTGTCAAACAGAGTTAAGTAGGGCTTAACCGACTACGGTTCTAACACGAAACCGGCAGCAAATATAACTCAGTCTAATTTAAAAACTTGGCCATAAAGATGACATCGTCTGGACCATCATCATTTTGGACAGCCTGACGTCGGCGACCCTCAACCTCGTAACCTAAGCGTTTATACAAATTAATCGCCGCCTCATTTTTAGCAAACACTTCAAGCTCCAAACGTCTGATTTTGCGCTCGCGAACCATCGCCTCCACTCGATTTAATAATTTAGTGCCGATACCCTGCCCTTGATAACCTTTTTTAACCGAGACTACCGCAATGTAAGCATTGCCTTTAAATTTAGCAAACTTAGCCAAAATCACCGAGATATAACCGACCGGCTGACTATCAATAAAAAACAAAAAAGTTTCAGTCCGCTTACGAGTGATTAAGCGCCGAGCCAATACATGCCAAAAAGTCTCGCGTCGCTCACCGCGACCAACAGCTAGTTGATTGGTCTCAGCCTCAATCTCACGACGCAAGCGCACAAAACTAGGTATAGTGCTTAAAGTAAGACGTTTAATCATCTAAATTACTAACGTCTTTAATTTTAACATATTTTACAACCCTAATAATTTTAAAAAGGTGGTGAGTTCCCCACTATGAATTTCGCGATAAGTACCGGCGCGCATATTAGCTAATTTGATATTCAAAATCCGAATTCGTTTTAGGTCCTTTGTCACATAACCAAGCGCCGCGCACATCCGGCGGATTTGATGTTTTTTACCTTCAGTTAATTTAATTCTAAAAGTGTGCTCATCTAAAACCTCAACTTGGCACGGTTTAGTGGTATAATCCTCAAGTCGTACGCCGCGACTCATTTTGTCTTCAAAGCTTGGTTTAAGCGACTCGGCGACACTGACCTCATACTCCTTTTCGTGATCCTTAGCTGGGTTAAGGAGGCGATCAGTAATCCGACCATCATTGGTTAAAATAATTAGGCCCGTCGAGGCTTTGTCCAAGCGTCCGATCGGGAAGACACCTTTGAGTCCACTCGCCTCCAGCACATCCTGCTCGCCAAGTTGCGGCGAGTGAGTGACCACCCCGCGCGGTTTGTGATAAGCAAAGTAGCGATAGGTCGTTTTTTTAGTTTGGGGTTTAAGCTCGACCTTATCGGTCTCGCTCACTTGATCCCCCAGTTTAGCCTTACGACCATTAATCAGCACCAAGCCACGCTCAATCAGCACGTCGGCCCCGCGACGAGTACTTAAGCCCTTGTCCGCCAAATACTTGTTAATCCGCATAATATTAGGTATAGTAATCTTTCTACGTCATGAATACAAGAAACATCGCCATTATCGCCCACGTCGACCACGGCAAGACCACCTTGACCGATGCTATTTTGCGTCAGGCCGGGGCGGTAGTTGACGGCGCCAGTATGGACTCTAATGCCCTCGAGCAAGAGCGGGGTATTACCATTTATGCCAAAAACGCCTCGATTAAATATCGGGACACTAAAATCAATATCGTCGACACCCCGGGCCACGCCGACTTTGGCTCGGAGGTGGAGCGCGTGCTCCGTTCGATTGATTCCGTTTTACTAGTTGTCGATGCTCAAGAGGGCCCCATGCCCCAAACTCGCTTTGTCCTTAAAAAATCGCTCGAGATTGGCCATAAGCCGATTGTTATTTTAAATAAAATTGATAAACCGGCGGCCGATTGTGCTAAAGCGCATGATGAGATTTTAGAACTATTTTTTGATCTCGGCGCTACCGAGGAGCAACTCGCTTTTAAAACGGTGTATGCGATTGGTAAAGATGGCGTAGCGATGCGCGAGCTTAATGACCCACGGGTTAACTTGGAGCCATTACTAGACGTTATTTTAGAGGAGGTGCCAGCCGCACCCAACGATACCAGTGCACCCCTCAAAGCTCAGCCATTTAATTTAGGCTATGATAATTTTTTAGGTCGCTTGGCTATTGCTCGCGTTTATGAGGGAGTGATTAAAACCGGCAGTCCGGTGATAATTAAAAAAGCCAGTGGTGAGAGTGAGAGCGGCCGGGTGACTAAACTATTTACTTTTGACGGCATTAAGCGCGTCGAGACCGAGCAAGCGGAAGCGGGCGACATTGTGTTAATCGCCGGTTTACCAAATATTTATATTGGCGACACTATTTGTGCCACTGCCGACACCGAGCCGTTACCAGTGATCCACGTGGACGAACCAACTATCGCCTTAAACTTTTTAGTTAATAACTCCCCGTTTGCTGGCCGTGAGGGTAAATTTGTCACCGGACGCCAAATTAAAGAGCGCTTACTTAAAGAGCTGGAAGTGAATGTGGGCTTGCGGGTTGACTTCGAAGACGACGCCGTTAAAGTCTTTGGCCGGGGTGAGTTACACATCGCCATTTTGCTGGAGAACATGCGTCGCGAGGGTTATGAGTTACAGGTGTCGCAACCACGGGTCATTATTAAAGATATTGACGGTGTTAAAAGCGAGCCGTTTGAGGAGGTGACGATTGAAGTACCAAATGAGATGCAGGGCGTGGTGATTGAAAAGCTCTCTAAGCGTGCCGTCCAAATGACTAATATGAAGCCGGACGGATCGAGAGTGCGGCTGATTTTTGAAGGGCCAACCCGTGGCCTCTTGGGCTATCGCGGTCAATTTATTATTGATACTAAAGGTGAGGGGATTTTTGCCAGCCGGGTAATTGGTTTTAAGTCCTATGCTGGTGAGATTGAAAAGCGCCAAGTGGGCTCGATGGCCTCGATGGCCGCCGGCAAAGCGCTCGCCTTCTCCCTCGCTAACTTACAAACTCGTGGCACACTCTATATTGGGGCCAATACCGAGGTCTATGAGGGCATGGTGGTAGGCAATACCGCCAAAGGCGAGGAGATGACAGTTAATCCAACTAAAGGTAAGCAATTAACCAACATGCGGGCTAGTGGCTCGGATGAAAATATCTTCCTCACTCCACCGATCCCAATTACCATTGAGCGCGGGTTGGAGATTATGACCGATGATGAGTATTTAGAAATCACTCCTCAAAGCACTCGCCTGCGCAAACAATTCCTTACCGAAGCCGAGCGCTCTAAGAATAAACGAAAGGAATAAACCTAAAACTTGACTTATTTGGGGAGATAGTATATACTCAAAACTAAGTGAATCTCATCTGACGTCTCTTGTAAGACCGATACGTGGGTCTCACCCATATAGCAGTTAATTACAACGTCAGAATCTATGTATAATAAGCACTCTTCTCCCCGCCGTGGCGGGTCAGCTAGTCGTTTTAGTCGGCCTCACTCCTCGGCCGCTCCCCACTCTCGCCCTAGTCGCGGTGGTAGTGGTAATTTTAAGCGTGGTGGTCCATCACGCGGTGGCAATAAGCGCCGCTTTGGCCAACACATCGACGTCTCTCGCTTTATCAATAAAGCGGTCATTACCGAGCAAGTGGAGCACTTTGTGCCCGAGCATAAATTTACCGATTTTAATATTGATAACCGGTTAAAGAAAAATATTTTAGACAAAGGTTATGAATTGCCAACCCCAATCCAAGATAAAATTATCCCTCACGTTTTGCGCGGGGCCGACGTCGTCGGTATTGCTAATACTGGTACCGGTAAAACGGCGGCCTTTTTAATCCCTCTAATTAATAAAGTGATCCTCGATCCCCGCTCCCGCGTTTTAGTGGTGGTACCGACTCGCGAGCTCGCAATCCAAATTGAGGACGAGCTCCGTGGTTTTACGCCGGGCCTAAATATTTTTGGTGTCTGTGTCGTGGGTGGTGCGCCGATGGGCCGACAAATTAATGCTCTCTCCCGCCGTCATCAATTTTTAATTGGTACCCCCGGCCGTTTGCGCGACTTAATTGAGCGTAAAGTAATTAATTTATCCTTTTATCAAAGTATTGTCTTAGACGAGGCGGATCGGATGCTCGACATGGGCTTTATTAATGAGGTCCGCTTTTTAGTCGGCTTAATGCCGGCGGTGCGCCACACCCTCTTTTTCTCGGCCACGATGTCACGGGAGATCGAGACTTTGATTGGCGCCTTCCTCAAAGAGCCGGTGCGGGTCTCGGTTAAAACTGGTGAGACCTCCAAGCAAGTCGATCAAGACATTGTCCGGATCCCAGCGGGCCAAACCAAAATTGAGGTTTTACACGACTTATTAATTAAGCCTGGTTTTGATCGCGTCCTCATTTTTGGTCAAACTAAATTTGGGGTCGAGCGCTTATCACGCTCTCTTAAAGAGCGCGGCTTTGCCGCCGAGTCGATCCATGGTGATAAAAATCACGGCCAACGTCAAAAAGCGCTTAAATTATTTAAAGACAGCCACGCTAAAATTTTAGTGGCCACCGACGTCGCCGCTCGCGGCTTGGACATTAGTGGTGTCAGCCACGTGATCAATTACGATCTCCCGTCCACCTACGACGATTACGTCCACCGGATTGGCCGGACCGGCCGCGCCGGCGCCAAAGGCTTTGCCCTCACTTTTGTGGAGTAATTACTTTTTCTTTTTAGCCCGCTCGCCGGCGGCTTTGATAAAAGCGACAAAGAGTGGATGTGGTTTAAGGGGTGATGATTTAAACTCGGGGTGGAATTGGACGCCCACAAAAAACGGATGAACTTTTTTAGGTAATTCGGCAATTTCCATCAAGGTGCGGTCCGGTGACATACCGGAAAAAATCAAACCTTTTTCCTCTAATTGCGCCACAAACTCGGGATTGACCTCGTAACGATGACGATGGCGCTCACTGATTTTATCAGTACCATAAGCGGTGCGAGCGATGGTACCCAATTTAAGGGTCGCGGGGTAAGCCCCTAAGCGCATGGTGCCACCGTAATTTTTAGCGGCTATTTTATCTTTTTGACTTTCCATCACGGCAATCACGGGATATTTAGTGTTGGGATTAACCTCGGTAGTGTGCGCCTCTTTTAAGCCCGCCACGTGCCGCGCAAACTCAATCACCGCTAATTGCATCCCGTAGCACAAGCCATAGTAGGGGATATTATTTTCCCGGGCATATTGAATCGCTTTGATTTTACCCTCCACCCCCCGCTCGCCAAAACCACCCGGCACCAAAATACCATCAAAACCCGAGAGCTCTTTTAATTTTTTAGGGTCCTCTTCATAATCCATCGCCGAGAGCCACTCCAATTTTAATTTTTTACCATTAGCCGCCGCGGCGTGTTTAAGTGACTCAATAATGGAGATATACACATCGGAGAGCACGAAGTCACCCGTTTTAAAGTACTTACCCACCATCGCAATTTTAACTTCATCTTTAGCGGCCTTAAGTTTAGTGACAAAGCGACGCCACTCTTCTAAATCAGTCTGTTTAGGTTTGGTTTTTAATAATTTTAATAAAGTCGTCGACAAACCATCTTTTTCAAAATTTAAGGGGATGTCGTAAATTGAGTCCACATCTGGGGCCGAAATAATGTTCTCCACTGGGACATTACTAGAGAAAGCAATTTTTTCTTTCCGTTTTTTATCGAGCGGCCGATCACTCCGAGCGACAATAATATCCGGATGCACACCGTAAGAGTTTAAAGTCCGCACAGCATATTGGGTCGGCTTGGTCTTCATCTCCCCCACTTTGTCCGGCACCGGTAAATAGCTAACGAGAACAAACACAACATCATCCGGATTTTTAAGTTTTAAAATCCGGGCCGCTTCAATAAACAACGCGTTTTGATACTCACCGGCCGTACCACCAATCTCCACCACCGTAATGTCAGAGTCGGTTTTCTCCGTCGATAATTTAATCCGACGTAAAATCTCACCACAAATAAATGGCACCGGGTCCACACACTTACCACCGTACTCGAGCGCCCGCTCTTTATCGATCACATACTTGTAGACCATACCACTGGTCATATAATTCTCGGCCGGGATGGAGGTGTCTAAAAAGCGCTCATAATTGCCCATGTCCTGATCACACTCCAGCCCCGAGTCGAGCACAAACACCTCGCCGTGCTCAATCGGATTCATCGTCCCAGCATCGACATTTAAATACGGATCAATCTTCATCGCATTGATCCTAAAACCGCGCGCTTGGAGAATTTTACCAATCGAGGAGGTGGTCACCCCTTTACCGACACCCGACATTACGCCTCCGATGACGAAGATGTATTTGTGTTTCTTGGCGGCCATACCAGTTAAACCTTCATATACTTACGGATGGCTAAAAAGCTGGCTACGGCACCCAGCACCACGCCAGAAGCCAGTAACATCAAAAAGAGATAGAAAAAGTTACTTAAATAATAAGAGAGTAAATTAATGCCACCATAAACGCCCAAGGTAGCACTCTTGACCCAAAGCACAGCCGGGTAAAGGAGGAGCATGGCCAGCAGGGAGGCGATCAGGCCGGAAATAATAGCCTCAACCATAAACGGTCCGCGGACATAACTAGTCTCGGCACCCACTAAGCGCATCACCGAGATCTCCTCGCGAGCGATGTAAATCGCGAGCGAGGTGGTATTAAACATCACTAAAATAGAAGTGATGATCAAAACAATACTAGCGGCCAAACCAACTCGCCGAAGAGAGTTGGTAATGGCTAAAAGTTTATCTACTACATCTTTTTTAAAACTAACTTGATCGATAATCGCCGCACTATCAGCATCTTGATTAGTTAAAAAAGTAGCGATAGACTCATACTGAGCTGGATTGAGCGCTTTAACATTTAAGCGCGCGCCAAACGGATTGCCCACCTCATCCAATGACTGGAGTAATAAATTATTATCTTTGTGACGCTCCCGAAAGAGGGCCAGCTCCTCCTCACGAGTAGAAAGTGCCACCTCTTTTACCTCCGGCAGTGCCACCAAAGCTTGTTGCATTGCCTTAATATCATCTAAGGCCGCCTCCACTTTAAACGAGACGCTAATGTCCACCTTACTTTGGACCTCCTCGAGCGAAGCCGTGAGAAAAGCCGCCGCTAAAACGAGCGCACCAATCACAAACAAGGTCACGGTCATAACTAAAATAGAGGCGATCGAGACCACCCCATTGCGCCAAAAATTGATAAACCCAGATTTAAAAATTCGTTTAATGATTGTGCGCATAATTGATTAATTAATTACAAAACATAACGGCCTTGCTTATTGTCGCGGATCAAGCGACCATTTTCCAATGTGATTACCCGTCGGCCTAACGAGTCAATAATACCCTTATCATGCGTAGCCAGCAATACCGTGGTCCCAATGTCATTAATTTTTTTAAAAATCTGGATAATATCGTTAGCATTAAGGGGATCGAGATTACCCGTCGGCTCATCAGCAATTAGTAAATCGGGTTGATTAACAATGGCTCGGGCAATAGCCACCCGTTGGCGCTCACCACCCGAGAGCTCGCGAGGGAAGCTCCACAACTTATTACCCAAACCCACCAACTCTAAAACATGCGGCACATCGGAGGCAATCTCCTCATCGGTGCGGCCAGCCGCCTCCATGGTAAAAGCAATATTTTCGTAAACGGTTTTATTAGGTAGCAGCCGAAAGTCTTGAAAGACGCTCCCAATCCGTCGGCGTAACTTAGGCAACTCCTTGCGATTAAGCTTGTGAATGTCCGCCGACTCAAAAAAGACTTGGCCCATTGAGGGCGCATCCTCGGCCAAAATCATTTTAATTAAAGTGGTCTTACCCGAGCCCGAGTGACCCACTACTGACACAAACTCGCCTGGCTCAATCGCAAATGAGAGGTCGGCTAAAGCGACCACATCACCAGGGTAAACTTTACTCACTTTATCAAAATAAATCATAATTATTTAAATATTTTGCTCCGCCTCAATAAACTCATCCAAATTACCATCCTCCAACACCTTGTCGACATCGCGTTCCTCTACTCCCGTGCGATGATCTTTAATTAATTTGTAAGGATGTAAAACGTAAGACCGGATCTGATTACCCCACTCAATGTCCGTACTTTGGGACAACTTCATACTACCAGATTCCTGCTCTTTTGCCTCCAACAATTTTTTATACAATTTACCGGATAATATTTGGAGTGCCCGCTCTTTATTTTGGGCCTGGGAGCGCTCGGACTCACAGTGGACCGCGATGCCGGTGGGGATGTGGACGGCCCGCACTGACGTCTCGCGCTTATTAACATTTTGACCGCCCGGACCACTAGAGCGGGCATACTCAAAGCGCAAATCCGCCTCGGATATCTCCACCTCGCTCACTTTTGGCAACTCCGGAATCACCTCCACTAACGCAAATGAGGTGTGGCGAAGCGACTTACTATTAAACGGAGACAGTCGTACCAAGCGATGTACCCCCGACTCCTTTTTTAGTATACCATAGGCCCCTTTACCCTCGACCAGGAGCGTTAAATTACGATAACCACCATGATCATTAACGTTTTGATGCATCACCTTGAGACTAAAATTTTTGCGCCCGGCAAAACGTGAGTACATCTCATAAAGCAGCCGGGCCCAGTCCTCGGCGTCGTCCCCGCCCGCGCCCGCCAGTAAGGTCAAAATCGCATTGCCGTTATCATATTTACCCCGCCCGACCAGTTTATCTTTTAACTCGCCGAGCTCTTTAATAATTGCTTGAGCCTTAACCTTATCGGCCCAAAAATCCGCCCCCGCCATTTGGGCCTCAAGTTCAGCGATTCTCTTTTTAACCTCCTCCATGAGCCACCTCCGAGAGTCGAACTCGGGACCTCTGCTTTACGAAAGCATTGCTCTACCAACTGAGCCCCGACGTTTTGGTCGGGATCCCGACATTCTGATCGTCGGGACTAAGGTGACATACCTACTATAAACAAAATCGGAGCCAGTGGCCAGAATTGAACTGGCGACCTCTGCTTTACGAAAGCATTGCTCTACCAACTGAGCTACACTGGCATATTTATATTTTG
>CAYTWP010000015.1:1743-9930 GCA_964442155.1 uncultured Candidatus Saccharibacteria bacterium | reverse complement strand
CTCATCAATCACTTGCTCATAGTCTAGGTTGTGGCGTTTAGCAATCTCAAAGTCGGTGGCATCGTGCCACGGCGTAATCGTCATCACGCCAGTACCAAAGGCCGGATCAACGGCCTCATCTTTAATAATGGTGGCAGTGATGGGGCCGTTAATCCACTCCAGCTCTAACTTATCGTCATGTTTATATTTAGCGTAACGCTCATCGTCTGGATGCATCACCACATACTTATCGCCAAATTTTGTTTCCGGTCGGACCGTGCCGATAGTAAATGGTCCATACTTAAGATAATAAAAAGGAGTTTGCTCCTCGACGCTCTCGGTCTCAAGCTCAGAGAGGGAAGTTTGATGTTTAGGGCACCAATTGACCGTCCGTTTGCCACGATAAACCAACTTGTCGTCGTACAGTTGTTTAAAGGTGGCGTAAACAATTTTAATAATCTCAGGATCGAGCGTAAACTTTTCGCGGCTCCAGTCACAGGAGGCGCCAAGCGAGCGCAATTGATCCTCCATAAATTTTTTATTATGGAGGGTAAAATCCATAATTTCTTGACGCAATTGGTCCGGGTCCATCCCAAAACGGGAGCGACCCTCCTTTTCTAACTTCTTTTCATAAACCACTTGTGTTTCAAAACCGGCGTGATCAGCGCCAGGGAGCCATAAAGTTTTAAAACCCTGCATTCGTTTAAAACGGATAATTAAATCCTCGATCGTCACAAACACCGCGTGTCCGGCATGGAGATAGCCGTTGGCATTTGGTGGCGGCATGATGATGGTGAATGATTCACCTTTGCCTTGTGGCTCAAATGCACCACTCTCTTCCCACTCTTTATAAATCCGCCCTTCGGTCTGGGTGGGGTCATAAGGCTTGGTAAGTTTATCCGGAATACTGGCCATTTAGCCAAATAATACCATAAAATAAGCTCATCCTGACACTACTTGACTTTTTTATTGAACGGGTGTATGGTTGAAGAGGATATTTGAAAAAAACAACAACCAAAAGGGTTTTTTATGCCAAAATCGAAAAAGATAACAGCAGGATTGGCCTTATTGTTTCTTTTAATGACATCCTTGGCATTCTATTTTGTTGGTACACCAGGTCCACTCAGTGCCATTCTCATGGGCATCCCTCTCGGTCTGTTCGCGAGTTATCTTGGCCAGACTCTAGTCGGAGGATGGGACGATAAGAGGAAATAACTCTTCTCGTCGGATAAATTGAGACACGTAGTGAGTTTACAACTTGCTACGTGTTTTTATTTTGCGAGCGGTAAAGTACCTCGGGCGATTAGGGTCTCGGTGGTGGTGATTTGGTCGGGTTTAATAAACTCATTTTTGAGATAGCGGACATAGGCAGCCATGGCGATCATGGTGGCGTTGTCGGTGGAGAGTGCTAAATCGGGGAGTAATAATTGAAGCTTAAATTCTTGGGCTAAATTAGTAAATCGCTCGCGTAGTGCCGTGTTGGCCACCACGCCACCGCCAATAATTAAAGTTTGAATATTAAATTGTTGTAAGGCTTTTTTGGTTTTAGCGCTTAAAACGTCGAGCACCGCTTGTTGGAACTCGTGCGCTAAAGTTTGCTTATCTTGCTCTATCACCTCGCCATGCTTCTCTATGGCGTAACGCACGGCGGTTTTAAGGCCGGAGAAGGAGAAGTCATAATCTAGCGAGTCAATCATTGGTCGGGGTAGTGTCCAATTTCCGCTCGAGCCAGCTTGCGCTGCCAATTTACTAATCTCTGGTCCGCCGGGATAAGGCAAGCCCAGTAGACGTGCCACTTTATCAAAGGCCTCACCCACGGCGTCATCACGCGTAGCGCCAATTTGCTCATACTCACCCCAACTTTTAACTAAATCAAGCTCGGTATGCCCACCACTCACAATTAAAGCCAGAGCGGGAAAATTTATTTTAATTTGCTCGGTTAAGGGCGAGATAATATGCCCCTCCAAATGATTAGCCGGGATCAGAGGCTTACCCCAAGCGAGGGCTAAAGCCCGAGCGGCATTAAGACCCACCCACAGCGCGGGCTCTAGCCCAGGACCTTGAGTAACAGCGATGGCGTCTATTTTAGGGATATTATTTTGGGCTAAAAAATTAATTAAATTAGCTTTAAGCTCTATTTCGCGCTCTAAAAATCTTTCTAACTCTATTTTATTAATCTCTGATTTATTATCGCTAATTTCTATCTTGCTTAACACTTGCGCCAGTAAGGGGACTAAATTTTTACCATGTTCACGCTTGGCCAGGGAGGGGACAACGCCACCCCAAGCGGCGTGGGTGGCTGTCTGGGACGAGACCTCATGAGCCAGCACTTTAAATTGAGGTGCGCTTAAACTGCCACTGGCCTCCACTAGGCTCACGGCGGTGTCGTCACAACTGGTCTCAATAGCTAAAATAAGCATGAGCTTACACTAGCACAATTTAGGGGCTTGAGTTAGAGTTAATAGATGCTTATTTTGATCAGTTTAGCCGCCTTTTTAGCCACCTTATTGGGTGGGCTGTTTGCGCTCCGTTTTAAAGACCGACTCCATTTAATTTTAGGCTTTAGTGCTGGGGCGGTGATCGGGGTGGCTTTTTTTGATCTTATCCCCGAGGCGCTCGAGCTTGGTGGTGGTGTCTATGATGCCTCGACGATCATGACTGTGGTGGCGATGGGGTTTGTGATTTATTTAATTTTAGATCGGTTTTTTTACTTCCACACTCATGAGCATAATGAGCAGCAAGGGCGTGGTGTGTTGGGAGCGGGGAGTCTCTCGCTCCACAGCTTACTAGATGGTGTGGCGATTGGCCTGGCCTTCCAAGTCTCGACAGCGGTGGGGGTGGTAGTGACTTTGGCGGTATTGGCCCACGACTTCTCCGACGGGATTAACACCGTTAGTATGATTATTAAAAATGGTGGCGAGTGCCGCACGGCGTTTAAGTGGTTGTTAGTTGACGCGGTAGCGCCGGTGCTCGGTATCGCCTCCACAATGCTCTTTACTTTACCAGCCGCCAGCCTTGGCTTAGTGCTCGCCTTATTTGCCGGCTTTTTCCTCTACATCGGGGCCTCCGATCTCCTCCCCGAGAGCCATCACGCCCACCCCACTCACTGGACCACCATCATGACCATCCTCGGTATCGCCGTCCTTTACGGAGCGATTACAATTGCAGGGGTGTAAGGAGTTTGGTGGTCGATACAAGATTCGAACTTGTGACCTCCACAATGTCAATGTGGCGCTCTAACCAGCTGAGCTAATCGACCAATAAATTTTTAAATTACGGATTCGGTCACAAATAATTTTACTGCTATAAAATTTTTGCGACCCCGCCTCGCTATTGCTTAGGCAATAAGCTCCGGCCTTCTCATCCTCACGCGAGCAAAGCAGTTTGCTCACTCACCCTCCTTGCTCGAAGACTCACTGCGGAGGGTGGAGGATTCGAACCCCCGAAGAGATTGCTCCCTTGCCGCGTTTCGAATGCGGTGCTTTCGACCTCTCAGCCAACCCTCCAAAACTGGGATCATCCTACCACTTTTTGCCAAAAAAGCCAAAAATTGGTATTATTTCAGCGTTTACGGCCCTATTCCGCCGTAGGCGGACCCTCCTCCGGAGGGCGTCTAAAAAACAATTAGGTAATGGCCCTATCGTCTATCGGTTAGGACACAGGCTTTTCAAGCTTGGAAGCCGGGTTCGACTCCCGGTAGGGTCACTTGTGAAAGTTGTGACTATTATGACCATAATGAAAAAACCTGTGTTATAATCCCGCTTATGAAATTATACTTAATTCGCCATGGTGAAACAGATGTAAATCGAATTCTAAACCACGGAGTCTCAGGTCCTATGCATAATGAACCTGTGATGTTTAAGGAAGGAGATAACACAGATGTAGCGTTAAATATTTATGGACGGACCCATGCCGAAGAAGCCGCTAAGACATTACCAGATCCTGTTGATAAAATATATTCTTCTGCTTTACTTCGCGCCAAAGAAACAGCTGAAATCATAGCTAAGTTAAAAGGAATTTCTCTCACTGATATTGTTATCCGTCCTGAATTAGCCGAGTACAATATGGGTTTACTTGAAGGATTGTCTTTGGATAAAAAAATTGAAGTTGCTGGAGGTAAGGTATGGGGCTCAAGTCTTCTCTGTACTTATGATTATACTAAATATGGAGGTGATTCTTGGAAAACCATTTATGATAGGCTAAGTTTTTTTATTGAAGAATTGAAGGAAAATAATGATAATAAGATGGTTGTATGTGTAACAAGTGCGGGAGTTATTCGTATGGCTTATAAATTATTACTTTCAGATAAGTCGCCTGATATAACTCAGCACATCAAAATTGAAAATGGTTCGATACACAAATTCATTATTTAATTACCAATCACAACAAGGTTTAGTCTCGTTATTTGGCATTTGTTATACTTACCCGTATGAATTACGAAGAAAATCCGTTTGAAAGTGTCCAAGTGGCTGGAGAGTGGATAAGCAGCGTAGAAAACGAAAAAGATTTAATTAGGGATCGGGAACTCTACCCTTTACTAGAGAATTGGGTTGAGCAAGTTAATCCAGAAGTGGTGGTGGAGATAGGGGCGGGTCAGGGTATCTGCTCTAGTAAACTAGGAGACTTTAAGGGAAAGTACATTGGCATTGAGCCATCGCAACCTTTAGTCGATCGAGCCCAAGAATTATATAAAAGTGATGATCGAGAATTTATAGTCGGTAATGCCTATCATCTACCACTCGCAGAAAATGCAGTTAGTGCCGGTTTCTCGGTAAATGTTTGGTTTCATTTGGAAAACCTGGCTAAAGCATCAACTGAACTAGCTCGGGTTTTAAAAGCCGGCAGTAAGTTTTTAATTATCACTGCTAATCCAAACAATAGTAATATTTGGAAATCATTTTATTTTGATGAAGTTCATGAGGGAAAAAAGACGACCGGTAAGGCTAATGTGCCAATAAATCCACTATCAAAAAATATTTTCTACGACCATTCTCTTAAAGAAATTACGGAGGGCTTAGAATCAGCTGGTCTTTCAGTCGACAATAGCAAAACCTTTGGGGATGATAACCATGGTAACGAAGGAATTTTCATCGCCATTGAGGGACATAAATAGTTTACTTTTATAAAATTAGCGTGTAGGGTGATGGTGGAACGGCAGGGGCCGATTGGTCTATTACAACCTTAAGTATCCCAGAAAGGAGGATCTTAATGCTAGATACGTTCAAAAAAGCGACCCCGGAGGCACTGGCTGCTATCCGGGAAGAGATGAAAGTTCGTCAGACTCAAGAAGTATTTTTGCTTTTTGCTATGGGTAGTCAGTTTGACCACCTTATCTTTCAGCAATTAGCTAAGCTTGGCGTTTTCTGTTTAGTGGCTGACCCAATGTCAGTGACTAGAGAGGATGTAATTCAACTCCAACCGACCGGTATTATTTTGTCTGGTGGGCCAGCTTCAGTCCATAGTGAGCCACCACCGTTTGATACCACGATCTTTGATATCGGGATCCCGGTATTGGGGATTTGTCTCGGTTTCCAAATGTGGGCACGTCACATTGGTGTTGAGGTATTGCCTGGATCTCGTAAAGAGTTTGGTGTTCATCAAATGGCATTAAGCCATTCTGGGGGTTTGTTCTCGGGGCTTCCTGAAGAGATATCTGTTTTGCAAAGTCATGGTGATGCTATAGACTCGCTATCTGCTTTTAAGCAGTTTGACTTGATTTATGGTTTTACCGACAATGCTTTAGCGGCCGCTTCTTATAAGCATTTACACGGAGTCCAATTTCACCCTGAGGTCTCGGATACAGTCAAAGGCCAAGAGATTTTGGCTAACTTTTGTTTCTTAATCTGTGGCGCAAAAGACCGTTTTCCGGCCAAAGATATTGCTAAGCAGAAAATTGTTGCTCTTCAGCAAGAGATTGGCCATAAAAAAGTTTTGTTAGCGCTCTCCGGTGGCTCGGATTCGTCAACGGTAGCCTATTTGTTTAAGTATGCTATCCGTCAACCGGGTCAACTCCGGGGTGTTTACATCCAGGGTATTGATCGTCCAGACGATGAAGCTTTTGTTCATTGTTATTTTGGTAATCAAGACTGGATTGAACTGGTGATAGTTGATGCCACCAAGGAATTTCTCGAGGTGCTCTCTGGTAAAGTCACTATGCGCGACAAACGTCTAGCGATGCGTGATGTTTACAAGTCGGTTCTGGAGACTCAAGCTAAGAAGTTTGGTGCTGAGTTTATCGCTCAAGGGACTCTCTACACCGATATTTCCGAAAGCGGTGGAGGTCATGAGAGTGGCGCTCGTAAGGCTTGTATTAAAAAACATCACAATACTGGCCTCGGTTTTTACTTACCGGAACTGACTCCTTTAGCTGATTGTGTTAAAGATGGTGGTCGGGATATTGGCCGACAAATTGGTGTCCCGGAGGAATTACTTGTTCGTCATCCGTTTCCTGGTCCTGGTTTGGTGGTCCGGATTGAAGGCGAGATCACAGCCGAAAAGTTGGCCATGGCGCGGCAATTAGACGAGATTTATATCGAGGAGCTAAGGCGGGCTGGTCTTTACTCATCGGTGTGGCAAGCTGGAGTAGTGGTGACTCAATCAGTCCACACTTGTACCAAAGGTGATGACGCAAGCAGCGGAGTGGTGGTGGCTTATTGGGCGGTGTGGAGCGTAAACGGCTTTACCGCTCAAGCAGCTGATCTACCATTTGAATTCCGCAAGAAGTTTGCCCGTCGAGTTGGTAATGAGGTAAGTGGTGTGGGTGCGGTAGTGTATCGTGATTCAGATAAACCATTCTCAACTATTGAATGGGGTTAATCTGATCAGATTTCAATCGGCTGTCTCTCTTGGAGGCAGCCGATTTTTTATCCAAAAAAACAGCTCCCTGGGAGGGGAGCTTGAATGACTGTTGGGATCGGGAAGTAGAGCTGCTAGTTAGATAGAGGTTTCCACTACATTTTCGCCGATATCAACTGCTTGTGTTGTCACCAAGCAAACCCGGTGACGTGTTTGCTGGTATTCTTCCTCAGACGTGGCATGCAATATCTGTACCCAACCATCTTTCATATCCACTGCTATGATGGCTTGATCTCTCGCGGCCTCTTCTGCCTCATCGTCTGTACCAAAATACATCTCGGAAAGAAAGCCTGACACCTTGTTTTGAAAAGCCACAAGTAGCTCCTCGACTGTCGGTAACCGCCATTTGGGCCCTCGTTCAGTAATCTTTTTGGTAATTTCATCTCGGTTTAGCTCACCGAGATCCCCTGAATAGATAATTGTTAAAGCAATCATGGCTATTTCTCCTCTGTAGGTTGGCTACGAATCTGGGCACAAGTATAAATTTTTATGGTAAATATGTCAAATACTATAAATTAAAGAAAAACTCCCGGGTGGGAGTTTTTTTGCGTGTTTACCGGTTGTTTTTTCGTCTGGGCAACCTGGGCCCTTATGGTAGTCCATTGGCGGACTGCCGTCCTTGTGCCACGGCTTGGGCGCTGTGTCGTGAGTAGCCCACCGAGGTGCGATGTTACTATTGCAGCCAGTCGTAACTGCCCCTATCCCTACCAACAAAATCACCACCAACTTTTTCATGATACCCCTCCTTTTGTACTAAGACCGTTATCTACTATATCGCCTAAGTCATTTCCTGGTCAAGCATGATAGTATAAGATATATGAACGAAAATATGGAGCAGCCGGAATCAAGATATACCGTTCCTACGCCAGAAGAAATGGAGCGGTTAGAGGATTGGTTGAAGAATCATCCATATGATGAGATTCCGATGGAGATGCGTCGTGGTTGCGAGGCCGAAGTGGCTCAATTGGAAGAGAAATTAACTGATTTTGAAAGTAAGCATTCGCTGGATGACTTAAATGCTATTGTCGAGGTACCAGGAGAAGATACGGAAGAGTATCAAAAGAGGATAGCAGCTAGAGATGATTTAATACCAATTGTGGCTTTATTAACTACTTTACGTGATCAAACTAACATTTCCGAGACTGAACATGATAGTTTAAAAACTAAGTATAAAGTTTTATCTCGAGCGGTCGGTTTTATAAATGAAGATAAAGACACAAAAATCAGGAAAATCCGTCACGGGTAACAAGTGCCCAAGACTTACTTAAGCTTGAGCCAGTTGTAAATATCTTCGAGGGCGCGGACGGCATCGCCGGCGGCGATATTGTTTTGGTGGTAAAGACAATCGGTGCA
>CAYTWP010000015.1:0-1733 GCA_964442155.1 uncultured Candidatus Saccharibacteria bacterium | reverse complement strand
TCACCGGCCGCCCAAATACCAGCTTGGCTCGAGGCGCCGGTGCGCGGGTCGGCGACAATCGCCCCAAACTCATTTAACTTAACTAAGTCTTTAACAAAGCTGGTGGCCGGAGTAAAACCAATCTCTACAAAAATGCCAGTTACTGGCAGTTCGGTAGTCTCGCCACTTGTTTTATCTTTATAGACCAAACCGGTAACAAATTTATCACCTTTAACTTCTAAAATTTCAACATTAGTAACGGTTTTAAATTTAGAGTCTTGCAATAATTTTTCCACGGTAATTTGATCAGCTTTAAAAGTAGGATGTTTGTGGAGTAAGGTCACACTTTTGGCATAAGCCAATAATTGCCCGGCACTTTCAAAGCCGGCATTACCGCCGCCGATCACCGCCACGTCCTGATCACCAAAGAGCGGTCCATCACAAGAGGCGCAGTAGGTGAGACCTTTTTGATCAAAAGTGTCGGCGCCTGGTACATTTAACTTTTTGCGGCTGGAGCCGGTGGCGACTAATACAGTTTTAGTATTAAAATTTTTGTTATTGTCCGTCGTGACGGTAAAAGTATCGCCGGTTTTGGCCACTTGAGCGACGCGCTCACCACGCTCAATGGTTAAAAACTCACCGGCGTATTGGCGGACATGCGCTTCTAATTGTTTAGCTAACTCCTCGCCGGAGATGGCCGGCGTACCGATCCAGTTTTGAATTTCCGGTGAGACCACCGATTGACCACCAAATGACTCGGCGATTAAGAGAGTTTTAAGCCGCTTGCGGGCGGCGTAGACGGCGGCGGCGGCCCCGGCGGGGCCGCCGCCAATAATTACCAAGTCGTAAATCATGACTCTCTATTATACCTTAATTTATTTTTTGCGCCGTAAAAAAGCGGGGATAGACGACCACTCATCGTCACCAGCCTCATCGTCTTTAGTTTTAGGCTCAACAAAAGTCCGGCCACCGGCGGGTTTAAGGGAGTCAGGTTCGCTCACGGCTGGGCCCTCACTCTTTTTGTCAAAGCCAAAAAAGCCGGAGCTGGCCGCTTGCCGCTCGGCGGCCTGAGGCATCCAACCCGGCTCGGGGAAGTTACAACCAATCACCGTAATCTTAATCTCATCTTTTTTAAGCTTCTCATCTTGGATCGCGCCAAAAATGACGCGGGCCTCCGGATCAATCGACTCGGTAATGACTTTAGCGGCCTCTTGGACCTCAAACATCGTTAAATCACTGCCGCCAGCAATGGTAAAGAGTATGCCTTTAGCTCCCTCAATTGAGAGATCAAGAAGTGGGGAGTTAATGGCGAGCCGGGCCGCCTCCACCGCCCGATTGTCGCCAATGGCACTGCCAATACCCATCAGAGCATTACCGGCATTAGACATCACAGCTCGGATGTCGGCAAAGTCAACGTTAATAATACCGGGGATAGTAATAATATTAGAGATGCCCTCCACCGCCTGGCGCAAAATCTCATCCGACATCGCAAAGGCCGAGGCAAAAGTGGTCTCTTTAGTAATTAAACTTAAAATCCGATCATTGGGGATGACGATAATGGCATCCACTTCTTTACGGAGCTCCTCCATACCACGCTCGGCAATGGCCAGCCGTTGCTTACCCTCAAATTGGAAGGGGCGAGTGACGACGCCAATCGTGAGCGCCCCTTGATCTTTGGCCACTTTGGCAATCACTGGCGCCGCACCGGTCCCGGTACCGCCGCCTAAACCACCGGAGATAAAAATCATATCACC
>CAYTWP010000014.1:0-10619 GCA_964442155.1 uncultured Candidatus Saccharibacteria bacterium | reverse complement strand
GAGGGGATCTTTTTTTTTTTCCTCTAACATGTGGCGATCAAAATTATTTCCTCATACACCGAGGATCAAATCATTACCTCTGATCCATCACAGTTATTAGCTATTAAACAATCTAAGGTCGATTTAGCCGCTAATCAAAAAGAAGTCCCTGTAAATAAATAGCTCTATATGCCGCCAGTAAATTATCGTTTAAGCTTTATAGCCAGATTGTCTCTCTATGCCAGTGCTGTGCTGGCAGACAGTTTACAAATGGTCTTATTAATAGTCGCCGTCGGCGCTATAATGGATACAATTGTTTCGATATTTTATTATTTAACTTTTGGCACCATTTTGTTTTTTAACCGAATCAATGTTTTTGGACCAAGACAGATCAAAAAAACCATCTTAACCTGGTTTAGTGAGGCTGTACCCTTCCTTAATTTTTTGCCCTGGTTTGTTATTGGTACCTACTTAACTATCCGTGACTCCGACAAAGAAGATGAGGAGATGAGGCTCCAGGCTCACAAAACTACTATCGATTCTTTAAACCCCAACCCTCCTACTAATAAAATACCAAGCAGACCAAAAATCAGTGGTGAGGTGATTAAAAAAGTGGCCATAATTTTACTTTGTTTACTACCACTCGGGGCTTTGGCTGATACCAATATTATTACCACTCCTGACTTAACTATCAAAATTACACCTCGTGACCCAGCCCCAAATACTTCAACCACCATTAATTTAATCAGCTATTCTTTCGACTTAGACCGAGCCAGAATTGATTGGCAAGTAGATGGTAAACCAATTTACAACAACAATGACCAGCACTTAACAGTAACGACCGGTAAACTTGGCATCCCCCTAACAATTAAGGCCCAAATCACTCCCGCTAATAGCCCCACCAAAACGGCAACGATTTTGATTATACCAACCCAAGTCGACTTGATTTGGCGCGGCAATACTTACACCCCACCAGGCTATCTTGGTGGTCGACGCATTAGCTTAGAATCCACCGGTCAGGTAACAGCCTTGCCGACCATTATGGACCAAACCAAAAAACTAATCCCGATTGAGCAATTGATTTACACTTGGACTGATAATAATAAAGTGATTACCCCAGCCTCTGGTTTAGGTAAAAATACTTATACGTTTAAAGCCCCGATCGGCGGCACCAAAGAAATTAAAGTCGAGGTCGAAAATTTGGACGGTAGTCTCCGCGCCAGCAACAGTACTTTAATCCCCGTCACTAAACCACAGCTTTTATTTTATGAGGAACAGGCCCTGACCGGTCCTAATTACGCCCAAGCCCTACAAACAAACTTTTCCTTTAACCAAGAGCAATCGGTCATTCGTTTAGTACCATACTTCTTCCCTCAAAACTTAGTGACCGGTACTAATTTGGTTTACCAATGGCTACTTAATGGCCAACTAATCGGCAACAATAGTCCCAGCCTAGGAGTGGAGAACAGCCAAACTCCTGGAGTCGCCAGCTTAGAAGCGCGGGTCACCAACCCTGACAGTCTCTTCCAAAATGCTAAACTGTTATTAAACATTACCTTAGGCAACGTAAATGGTAGTAACTTTTAAAGTATGACCAAGAACTTTTTTAAAATTTTAATCTTTAGCACTATTTTAGCAATTACCGCTAGTCAGAGTTTAATTGCCTTAGCCGCGCTTGATGCTGATTATGTCTTACTTGAGCCGCAAGTAGTAAATCAAGCTCCTGGTAGTACAATCGATTTTGGTAAATATGCTCAAGAATTATTTAAAAAGGCATTTTTAGTAGCAGTTAGTTTGGCAGTGTTTATGTTGGTATTAAGTGGAGTGTATTATATTGTTAGTTATGCACCAGGCGCCCTTAGTGAAGCTAAGAGCATGTGGACTAATGCCTTGTGGGGCTTAGCCATTGCTATTTGCGCTTACGCCTTACTCTATACCATAAATCCTAATTTAGTTGAATTCAACTTTAACCTTACTCGTACCCCCGCGAGCTCTAGTATTTTTGGCAACAGCCAAGGTAGTACTGGAATAGTCCCAGCAAATAATGGCAATTTCGATCATAATTTATTTGCCCTGTCTGGCCCTCGAATGAATAATGAAACTAATGCCCAAGCAATATTGCGTAACGCCCAATTTGCAGCTAATAATCGCTCTTCTACTTGTAATATTAGTGGCACTAATGGCGGCCGGTTGGCTTGTGCCGCTACAGTCAACAGTATTGTCGAGGTAGCCACCGGTCAAGCGGTTGGCGGGGGACTATCAACCGCCAATATGTACCCCGTGCTACAAAATAGTAATCGTTTTACGCCAGTGAGCGGTGGTATAAATGGAGCCCAACCAGGAGACATTATTATTGCCCCAACTAGTGGTGGCAATACTGGCCATGTTGGTATTTGTGAGACGGCTGGCTGTGGCAGTATTATCTCCAATCAAAGTGGCAGTGCGACAGTTGGTCGTAATCCTGGCAGTTACTGGGCAAATCAGTACCGTAATTTACAAATATATGTTTTCCGACCACTAAACTAGAATGAAAAAGATATTAATTATTGTTTTGATTTCCCTTCTAATTACGATTGCGATTTTGTGGTGGGGAAGGAGTTGGTTTAGCCAAACTATTTCAACTAATACCACCAATACCGTCAGTCAAACCTTTTTCCCACGAGCAGGCAATACTGTTTCTAATTTAATTAATTCGGTAGTAGACCAGGTCACCAATAGTATTTCCGATACCACCACTAATCAACTAAGCAACCAGGCCTTGAGTATGGTAATTAAAGAGCCGGTCGCCTTTGCCACTTCAATTACCGTGGGCACTAGCTCGGCCATTGTGTATGTCGAGCGAAGCACTGGCCATATTTACCATTTAAATGAGCTCACTGGTGAAACTAGTCGTTTAAGTGCTGCCACTTTAGCGCCAGTCATTACTGCTACCTGGGCGCAAGACCCAACAAAAACCTATTTCTTTATCCAAACTAGCCAGGAGACCAGCAGCACTTGGCAGCGCATTGCCTTATCAACTAAAGACTTACTAAGTACCAGCACTCCAGCGACTACTGATGTTAGTAGTTTGGCCAATAACATTGACGCTATTATCCCTTCCCCCGATCACAAGTCTATTTTTATTTTAGAGCAAACCAGCAACAAATTATCTGGCTATATTAGTAAACCAGATGGCCTTGGTCGCAAGTTAGTTTGGACTAATAGTCATCTTGATTGGCAAGCTTGGTGGGGAAGCCCCGATAGCCTCTATTTGGCCACCAAAGCAGACTCTTCGATGCCAAGTGTCGTGTATCGGCTTAATTTAAAAACTAACAACTTAGAGCGCTTACTGGGCGGCTCAAATGGCATTAGTTTACTACCCGAGCAAAATGGTGAGCGTTTTATTTATAGCACCACTCGTTTTGGCTCTCTCTCAACTTATTTATTTAACAGCATCAATCACCAAACCACAGTCTTAAGTGCTGTGACTATGCCATCAAAATGCTTTTGGCCTAAAGGGGAGCTGGTCTGGTGTTTTGTCCCTCAATTCATTCCGGTTGGCAATTATCCCGAGTCTTGGTATCAAGGCCTAACATCTTTTACCGATAATTTACAAAAATTAAACGTAACTTCTGGCAGTAACCAGACTATTGTTGAGCCCAACACCTTAAACTTAGCCATTGATGGAGTTAGCCCATTTTTAGATCAAGCTAAAAATTACCTCTATTTTGTTAATAAAATTGACTCTAAGTTATGGCGGGCTAATCTCCAAGCTGTTTTTTAACTAACTCAAAACCAGAAGCAAATACATTACTAGTAATCCAGTAGAGCGAAATTGCAATTGGGAAACCCCAACTAACAAAAAAGATTAGAACTGGTGCCCCATAGCGCATCTGGAGTGACATTCCGTGCTGAAAATCCTTTTGCCAAGACTGGCCCAATTCTTTTTTATTGGGTGCGGGTACTGTTTGCCACAAGTAAATCCCTTGAGTTAAAGCGGTTAGACCGGCAAACCAAATACTTTTAGCCGTAATATCAATTAGACCTAAAAAGTGAGTGCTGATCACCTCTGGCTTAGTCACAAAGGAATAAAGGGTGTGCCCAGTAGTGGCCAAACTATCACGAAATACAAAAAATAGAGCTAAAATAATCGGCACCTGGATAAATACCACTAAGACACTTGAGAGGGGGTGAATGTGGTATTGTTTATAGAGTTCTAGAGTTAATTTTGTCTGCTCAACTTTATTATCTTTATATTTTTCTTTTATTTTAGTTAATTCTGGTTCGATTAACTTTAAAGCTTTTTGAGTTTTAATTGACTGTTGGTAAAGCGGCAATAATAAAATTTTCACTAAAATAGTTAAAATAATAATTGCCACCCCAATATCCGCCCCCGGAACAACACTGGTGATAATAATCAAAACATTATACAAGGGGGTGACCAAAGCACTATGAAAGAGTGATGATATCATGCAAAGTTTTAGTTATTTCCTCCAACAACACTCGAGGGGACACTTTAATCATACCAGTTTGACAAAAAAAGACCGCCCCATAGCCAGGTTTTAACTCTTTTTTTAATTTAATCAAACAACCTCTAATTTGCCGTTTAACGCGATTACGTATTACTGCCTGTTTAAACACCTTAGCCGGTACCACAATCGCAATACTAGTAGTATTAGGCAATAAGGCTTTAATTTTAAGGATTTTAACTAAAAAAAGAGGGGAGCGCCGGGAACTGCCTTGCCCCATTATCTCCTTAATACCTTCTCGAGAAAGACGGCCTAACTGGGCCATAATTTAGACGGTTAACTTAGCTCGACCCTTACGGCGACGGCGAATAAGCACCTGCCCTCCGGTTTTGCTTTTAGAGCGAACCAAAAAACCATGGGTGGTTTTACGTTTTCGCTTTTTTGGTTGATAGGTAATAGACATATACAGGCTCGAGTATACACTATCCACCTTTTATTAACAAATCTGTAATGTTTGTACTGACTAAGGCTTATCGCTATAATCAGGGCACTATGAATCCAGACAACGATACCTTGTGGTCAAAATCTCTACAAGCGATCGAACAAGAAGTGTCTAAAGCTAATTTTGGCACCTGGTTCAAAAATACTTATATTGCCAAACAAGACGGCGGAGGAACAATTTATTTAAGTGTTCCTAATACTTTTGTCCGAGACTGGTTGATCAATAAATACCATAAAGTGATACTTAAATCCCTTCGCACTAATTATTCGTCGGTTAGGACTGTTGAGTATATGATTACCAAAAACGATGACAAACCAAGACCAGTGCAGTCATCGTATAATAAAATAGCCCCCCTTAATGATGGTTTAGGTTTAAATGAGCTCTATATTAATAAGGAGAGTAATTTAAACCCGAAGTATACTTTTGACAGCTTGGTCGTTGGACCATTTAATGAGATTGCTTATGCTGCCTCCCAAGCAATTGTTAAAAACCCAGGAGGCAATAATTACAATCCTTTGTTTATTTATGGCCACACCGGACTTGGTAAAACCCACTTAATGCAAGCTGTTGGTAATCAAATCCGCAAGACTAGTGATCAAAAAAAGATTTACTACATTACCTCTGAGACTTTTTTAATTGATTTTGTTAGTTGTCTCCAAAACAATCGTGGTAACTCGTTTAAAGAAAAATACCGTAAATATGATTTATTAATCATGGATGATATTCAATTTTTAGCTGGTAAAGAAAAGATCCAAGAAGAATTATTCCATTTGTTTAATAGTTTTTATGAAAACAACAAGCAAATTATTTTTTCTTCTGATAAACCACCAAAACAAATCCCTAATTTAGAGGATCGCTTACGCTCTCGTTTTGAAGGGGGGATGGTGGTTGACGTTTCTCGCCCCGATTTTGAGTCCCGCTTAGCAATTTTACGTTCAAAAATAAAGGTTTTAACTGGTTTCACCCCTATTGATGATGTGATTGAGTACTTAGCCTCAGTAGTCCAAGATAATATCCGAGAGTTGGAGGGAGCGCTTAACTCGATTATTATTCAATCCCAAGCTAAAAAACGTGATCTAACTTTAAATGAAGTAAAAATTATTGTTAAAAATTCAATCAAACCACAAAAATCAGTTTCAATTAAAGAGGTAATGAAAATTATTGCTGATTTTTATAATATTGATGAGAAAATGTTATATGAAAAAACTCGTCGTAAAGAGGTGGTTAAACCACGCCAAGTAATTATGTATATTTTACGTGAGGATTTTAATACTTCTTACCCATATATTGGCCAAAAATTAGGTGGTCGTGATCACACCACCGTAATTCACGCCTATGAAAAAATTAAAAATGATATCAAAAACAATTCACTTTTAAATCAGGAGATTAATCAAATCCGGATATTACTGTATAACTCTTAATATTATGTTGATAACTTTATGATTATTTTGAATAAATTTTTTAAAAATATTATTTTTGGGGAAAACTTATTAAAACTATCCCCAGGAGATTTAATTAAAAACCTATATTTAAAAACAATATTTAAAGCTTATCCACTTTTCCACAAGTATAATAGTAATAATAAATCTTAAATAATAAATTAAATAACTTATGAAATTCTCTTGTAACTATAAAGAAATAAAAAATATCATCCAATTGATTGAACGAATTGCTGGTAAAAATTCTTCCTTACCAATCCTTAATACAATTTTATTTTCAGTAACTGATAAGATTCTAACTCTTAAGGTAACTAATTTGGAGGTGGGGGTAGAATTTTACCTACCAGTGTTTGATAGTAAGGTTGGGTCTATTTGTTTACCAGCTCAATTAATTGCTAGTGTTTTAGGAACAATTCCTCAAGTAGAGACTATCACTTTTGAATTAAAAGATGGGGTAATTTTAGTGGATACTTTTAATCATCACTCTAAAATTAAAGGGTTTTTACCGGATGATTTTCCAACTATTCCTCAAGTTAAAGAAGGGATTGAATTTTCTTTACCATTATCTTTATTTATTATTGGTCTTAAGTCGGTGGTGTATGCTTCAGCCACTTCTGATATTAAACCGGAGATTGCTAGTGTTTATATTTATCATGATGGTGAGTATTTAGTGTTTGTTTCCACAGACTCATTTAGGTTAGCGGAGAAAAAAATCCCTTTAACTTTAATAGAAGAAATACCACCAATCATTATTCCAATTAAAAATATTAGTGATATTTTAAGGGTGGTTGATGGAAGTAAGGGTGATATTTTAATTAAAGTTGATAAAAATCAAATATCATTTTATCACTCGAGTTTTATGATTACTTCACGAATTATTGATGGGGTTTACCCAGATTATCGTCAAATAATGCCTAAAAGTTTTACTACCACTAGTTTAGTCTCCCAACTTGAATTAACTGAGGCATTAAAAGTATCGACTATTTTTGCTGATAAATTTCACCATGTTTTTATTAATATTAACCCCAAAACTAAACAGTATGAGGTGTCGGCAGTTAATCAAGATATTGGTCAAACTAATACCATTTTAAATAATGAAGCTAATGGTGAGGAGGTTGAGCTTAAGGTAAATGCCCGTTATTTAACAGAATCTTTTTCAGCCTTAGATGCGGAGCGAATTGAGTTTAAATGCTCAGGAGCAGCTAAACCACTTTTAATTACTGGGGTGGGAAATAAGTCGTTTCGCTATTTAGTTATGCCGGTTAATCGTTAATTTTATTAAAAAATTAAGTAGTCTATTGGGTTTAATAGATAAGTTCTCGAGTCCTGAAAGGAGGATTAAAGAGTTGGTGATTAATTTTATTTTCAAAGAATATAATCAAATTTTAACCAATAAAGATATTATAATTAAAAACAAAGTACTAATAATAAAACTTAACCCAGTATTAAAAACAGAAATTGTTATTAATAAATATAAATTACTTAATTTTTTAAACCAAGAGCAAAATAAAATAATAATTAAGGATTTAATTTAAAAGTAACTATTTTTTCGGTTTGGTTTTTAACACTATCAATTACCACTACCTTTATCTCATTAGTTTCTCTGATATTAACTTTTTGGAGGGGTATTCACAAACGAGTTGTTCCTCCTTGATTGGTGAGTACTAATTGATTATTAATAAAAATATTAATTTGTTGGACTGGAAATAGTGACTCAATAACTAAATTAACTAGTAAGGTGTCATTAATTGGCACTATTAGGTCGGGAGTGGGGGAAACAATAGTAACAGCTGGACCACGCCCAACTTGATGAATCGGATCGTAATTAGTGGGAATAATATTACGGTTATTCTCAACAATTCCTTGGGTAGCTACCCAACGCCTTACAGGTGTTTCCCATAACCAAAATTGAGGATCGTTAGCTGGGTTGGTTGGTATTGGTCCATTGGGATTATTTTTATTTACCCAATAAAGAATAGAATGGACATTGTAGACCGCTAAATCTTGGCGAGTAGCTTCGGGGGTAGCATCGGTGGCTAATTGTTTAGAGATGGTATCAATAGTGTAAGTATCATTACCTTGCCAAATACCACGTAAAATTGGCTTAATAGTTAAATCTGGTTTTGGTGGGGTGGGGAAGGATTCTACTGGGGCACTAGCTAAATAAAATTTCATAAACTCATTCCACATTGGGGCGACAATAAAGCCGGCCACCTTCTTTTCCATTGGGGTGTTGTCATTATTACCAACCCAAGCACCTACCGCGATACTTGGGGTATAACCCACAATCCAAGCATCTTTATAGTCGTTAGTGGTACCGGTTTTAGCGGCCACCTCTCGACCAGGGAAATGCATTGGTGAGGTGGCTCCAAAAGCAGGGGTACGAGCAGTATTATCCGACAAAATACTAGAGATTAAACTAGTAATCTCTTGAGGAATTACTGTTTGTGACTTATCTTCATACTCAGATAATACTCGACCAGTTAAGTCCTCAATCTTTAAAATACCGGTGGTGGGATAACGAACCCCATTATTAGCAAAGACGCCATAAGCACCAGTCAGCTCTAAAGGAGTAACCTCACCACCACCCAGTACTAAAGTTAAACCATATCGATTAGGATCAGCTAAACTAGTAATACCCATGTTTTGAGCGGTTTTGATGGAGTCTTTAATACCCGCCAAATAAAGAGTTTTAACTGCTGGAATGTTGCGTGACTGAGCTAAAGCATTACGAAGATTAATTGGCCCTAAATAAACATCGTCATAATTAACTGGCATATAACACTCCTCTGGTTTAACGCCTGATTGGGCGGGGACACCATCGGGTGTACACCTAGTATTAAACTCAGTCGCTAAGTCAAACACCACCGTCTCAGGGGTGTAACCTTTCATAAAGGCAGTAGCATAAACAAATGGCTTAAAAGCGGAACCGGGTTGGCGGTGGGCTAAGGTGGTATTAAAATTACCTTGATTGGCTGTGTCAAAATAATCACGTGAGCCAACCATAGCTAAAATTTGACCAGAGCGTGGGTCGACAGCTACCAAACCAGCATTTTTAGCATTATAGGTCTTAGCATTTTCTTTACCATATTTAGCTACCACTTCCTCAGCCTTTTTTTGTAGTTCCCAATCAAGGGTGGTAATCACTTTAAAGCCATGGGTTTCTATTGCTTCTTGACCATATTTTTCCTCCAAATAAGCTTTAATATAAAACACAAAATGAGGAGCCTTAATTCCTTTTTCTTCTAAAGGATTAAATTTTACCTTCTCGGCCAGAGCTTGATTATATTCTTCAGTAGTAATGTATTTTAAATCCCGCATTCGTTTAAGGACAGTATTTTTGCGAGCCTCTAATTTGTCTGTGTGATTACCAAAAGGTGAGTAATAAGTTGGGGCTTGAGGTAGAGCGGCCAAATAAGCCGCTTCCGCCAGAGTTACCGCTCGGGCTGGTTTTTTAAAAAATTCTTGAGCTGCTTCTTCAATCCCATAAATATTGCCACCATAAGGGGTCTCATTTAGATATAAAGCTAAAATTTCATCTTTGCTCATTGTCCGCTCAACCTTAAGCGACAAAATTAATTCTTTGATTTTACGTGACCACTGTTTGTTTTGAACTAATAAGGTGTTCTTAACTACCTGTTGGGTAATGGTCGAGCCACCTTGATGGAGAGAGCCGGCAGCTAGGTCAGCCAGTAATGCTCGGAGAATTGACAGTGGCCTAATGCCGCTATGTTGGTAAAATTTATCATCTTCAATGGCAATGGTAGCTTTTTTGATAGTTGGGGCAATTTGATCAAAAGGGACCACTTGGCGTTTAACTTGGCCATGGATATCGTATAGCAATACCGTGCCAGTCCGGTCATAAATTTTAGTTGATTGGCTAATTGTCCGCTCCTCAAAAAAGTTGTCAAAATCAGGTAAAGGTAAGGTGGCCGCCCAAATAAATAAGCCACCAGCCACAAATAGGCCAATACTAGTCACTAAAGCGACCTTTTCCCAATGATTAAAGCGGGCTAAGAAGCGGAAGAACATATTGCCCAATACTAGCATATTTTGAGGCCAGCTCTAGGTGTGGTACAGTAAGTAATTATGTCGCTCTTAAGCCGTGGAGTGGAAAAAGCTTATCCTAATGAGACTATAGTGGCTGAGCGACTAGCTACTGGCCCTATAGAAATTTTCCATGGCATTGATCCAACTGGACCAACGCTCCATATTGGCCATCTGTCGATTTTGTTAAAGTTGAAAGATTTA
>CAYTWP010000013.1:0-10685 GCA_964442155.1 uncultured Candidatus Saccharibacteria bacterium | reverse complement strand
GTTTAATGTCGATGCCGTAATTGTCCATAAAATCTTGAGCCAATCGTTTTTCACGTTGGCGGACAGCCGCATCCGACTCCGCTTGAGCTGCTCGGACTTCAAAAATTGCCTTGATTCGTCCGGGCACTTTCTCTTGTCGTTCAAGTCGATGACGCTCACTAACTGCACCAATGGTAGCTAAAGCACTCACTTGCCTTTGGTCGATTTCACTTCCGAGATCATCAAGGTTTTTAGCAACCTCTTGATCCGAGGCCGCTTTACGGGCCTCAATGTACGAGCGGAAGGTCACCAGTCTCTCTTCGGTATCCGATTTAAGACTGGTAATCCACATAAACTGATTATCACGCAATTGAGTTTGGGTCCGCTCGTGGACCTCAAGTGCTTGAGCGAATTTCTCTTTTGACTCATGGAGTGTCAAGGCAATATTGTACTTGCCTCGCAATTCCTCCGTGGTCGCCCGCAGATCAGAGACCTTCTCTTCTTGAGAAGCATAATCTTGGCTACCGTGAGTCAATTGAGCCAATCGCTCTTGAGCTTCTCTCAGGTTTGTTTCTTCAAGCGTAAGATCTGTTTGGAATCGCTCCAATGCCTTAGCCGCTTCTTCCTTGATTTTGAAAGCACGACCTTTTTGGGCAACAACACTCGCAAGTTGACCATTAATATCACGGACACGATTTTCCATAATACCAATGGTCTTTTGGACTCGAGTGGTAAATTCCTGAAGCGTCTGCTCGATATCCGCCTTCATCAGACGCTCACGAACATTCTTCCGAGTATTTTCTTTCAATTGCTCCAGTTGACTATTGGCTTGAGCCAAAGTAGCCTTGGCGGCCTGAGTACGACTCTCTTTAAAGAAGCGTATGCTGGCTTTAGAAGCCAAGACCCCTTCAGCGACTTTGACTGCTTGTTCAGCTGCCTTAATACGAGCTTTTTCTTGCTCGCTCGGTTCACCAAGCTTTTCATAATCTTGGCCAAGTTTGTCCAAAAAGACATGGAGGCCGGCCACTGCTTTGGCCAAATCCTCTTCTTCTTGGGCAATCTCCTTACGCAAAGACTCGAAAGTTGCTTCCATAACCCTTTTACGGGTCTTTAGAGCACTTTCGTCAACAGATACCTTATCTTTGGCAAACTTTTTCTCCAGATCATCGACAGTGTGCTGAAACTCAGACAAAACACCTTTTTTGTCTTGAATTCTGGCAACCGTAGCCTCAGTATCTCTGGTTAAGATCTTGAGTATGTCTGCCGAAGAACCGAGGCTTGATGACATTGTTGCTGGCATCGATTTAGTCTCCTTCTGTAGTTGTTTTACTACGTAGTTAACACTAACTATTCAATTGTCAAAGGACGATCCCTAGACAACCTATATCTGAAACAATAACTAGCATACCAGTATAAAAAAGTCAATAGTCTCACAATCAGCCCTTGGCTGCACAAATTTACCCCCTGCCTTGGTCAGACAGGGGGCTTTATTTTCTACCTGATACAGTATTAAACCTCTTTAGAAACCTTCAGAATAACCATACAGAGCAACAAGAAAGTGCTTACCACTGCGGGGAAAATCCAAGGCCAAGACAGGCCCATACCCATTAATAGCGGTATACCGAGACAAATGACGATTACCAATGGCATCCCCTTACCATAGTAGGGTTTGTAAGCATAATGGAAGCCTCTAGTTTGCCAAAGTGTTTTCTCATAGTGCCAAATTGTGCCAAAAATTGGGGCACTTGTTAGGCAAACAAGGACACTCCAAACAAAACAAAGTGGACCAGCCCCACTAAACCAACTAGAAATTACCGCCAGTATTACCCCGGCCAAAGACCAGTAACTCAAATAGCGAGCGCTCACTTATAGACCTCCTTTCGACTGCTCTATACCAAAGAGCTTCTGTTATTTATAATACCACAATGTTATAAAAATAACAAGTAGTTAGCTTTTTTCGCCGAGCAGCTTAATTAAGGCTAATTCCAGTGGCAATTGAGGAACATACGGATTTTCTAGTCGGAGCGAGGCGGCGAGGAGCTCGCGGAGGAGATCTGGGAGCATGGTGCTGGTGGGTTTAGCTACCACTTCGGTCAAAAACTTTTCCTCCTCTTTGTCGGTCTCGCTAAAAATCTCCGTCTTTAAACCGGGTGAGTATTTAAGGAGCATCGCGAGGCGCACCTCACGGAGTAAAAGCCGGATAAATAAATTAATATCTTTATTCTCCCCCACCGCTTGCGAGACGACACTAAGCGCGCCGGCTAAATCACGATTAAGCGTGGTTAAAATTAAATTGTAAACCAACCACGAGCTCGGCGCCCCGGTGACCTCCTCCACCTCTTTAGCGGTAATTTTTTTATCTTTACTTGAGCTAATCACTTTTTGGACCAGGCCTAAAGTATCGCGGAAGGAGCCATCACCTAAAAATGCCAGCACACTCGCCGCTCCTTCATCAAAAGCGTAACCCTCCTCTTTACCAACCGTCGTGACTAATTTTTTAAGCACCTCGTTAGATGGTCGTTTAAAAACAAAAGTTTGGCAACGCGAGATAATGGTATCCGGCACTTTGGCCAAATCGGTGGTAGCTAAAATAAACACCACATGAGCCGGCGGCTCCTCCACTGTTTTAAGGAGCGCATTCCACGCCTCTTTGGTGAGCATATGGACCTCATCAATAATGTACACTTTTACTTTAGACTCAAAGGGTAGCGTATTAACCGCCTCACGGAGCTCGCGGATCTCATCAATACCGCGGTTGGAGGCGGCGTCGATCTCGTATAAATCATGACCTTTACAGCCGAGCTCTTTAGCTAAAATCCGGGCCACACTCGTTTTGCCCGTCCCCCGTGAGCCGGAAAAAAGGTAAGCATGTGCGGTGGTCTCATTTTTAAGCGAGCCTTTAAGTACCGAGACAATATGATCTTGACCAATTACTTTGGTAAAAGTGTCGGGTCGATATTTACGATAAAGAGTTTGTTCAGACATTAGCGCTTTTTAGTATAGCAGACACCTCGGCCGCCGTCTCGGCAGTCATTAAGGCCCCTCTAATTTGAGCGGAGTTAGGTAAATCTTTAACGTAAGCGCCAAAAAATTTACGCATCACCGCAAAGTTTTTAGTATGGCCGTTAAAGAGCTCGTCATTGGTTGGCCCGGGACGATACAGTTTTTCAAATAACTCTACATGCTCGATTAGTTTAGTTAAGCGCTCTGGAGTCTCAATATTTTCTTTACCGGAAAAGAGCCACGGATTACCATAAATAGCCCGGCCCAACATAATGCCGTCTAAGTTGTACTCCTCTGCTTTTTGTCTGGCCTCAGCTACACTTTTAACATCACCATTGGCTAAAATTAAAGTACCACTACCTTTAGCTTGAGCCACTAACTCGGGCACCAACTCCCAATGAGCAGCCACTTTAGACATCTCTTTACGAGTCCGTAAGTGCCAGGTAATCGCCACAGGTCCCGCCTCGAGTAATTTAGGGCCCCAAGTTTCAAACTCCATTTGGTTGTAGCCAAGACGAGTTTTAACCGAGACCGGTAGACCAGAGCCCTCACGCGCGGCGCTGATTAAATCTTGGGCCAGCTCGGGACTTTTAATCAGCGCCGCACCCGCGCCCTGCTTCTCCACCGTTTTGTCCGGACAGCCCATATTAATATCGATACCCACAAAACCGAGACTGGCCGCCAACTTGGCCGCCTCAAACATTTTGTCCGGTTTAGAGCCAAACAGTTGGGCCACAATCGGTTGCTCGGTCGGCGTAAAATAAAGCTCGCGCAATAATTTAGCTCGCCCTTTGTCCGAGCAGAGGCCGTCCGCCGAAACAAACTCAGTAAAAAATAAGTCTGACTTGCCACACCCGGCAATAATTTGACGGAAGGCGGAGTCAGTGACATCGGCCATCGGCGCCAAAATTAAAATCGGCTTAGGCAAAGTCTGCCAAATATTAGTCATTAAATTTATAGAATACTTTATTACCAAACCGGACATCGACATAATCCAACCCCGCCCGCTTAGCTTTAAACTCTTGTTGGAAGGTGTTAGAGTGCCACACCGACGACAAGTTGCGCCCGGCCACCTCTAAGTCTTGATCGAGATTAATCCGCAATTGCCAAGTTAATAGGGGCCCGGGATTATAATTACGCACCGTAAAGACGGCATCTCCGGCCGGCCACAACTCGGCCGACTCAAAACGGATCACCTCACTAGACGTCGCAGTCAAAAATGTCGGCCCGGCCGCGGCAAACTGAACCAGCTTCCGTAAATAAATAGCCGGTATTGGCTCAGCCGGTAAACTAGTGGGCGAGGTGGTGCTATTTACCTCAAAAAATAAAGCACTCGAGAACCAGGGCGCTGGCGCATAGACTAAACCGGCCTCATCGATAAAAAAGCAATTATCGCGATCTTTACCCACACACCAGAGCGCCAACGGCGAGCGCTCTGTTACTTTAAGCTCCACCTCATTAAAATTACGTCGGTAAATCTCAACGCTCTGGAGCCGCGGTAAGCTAGTTAGTAATTGCTGTTTAATCGCGCTAATGGGATACCAAAAAATTTGATTTTTAGGAATTAAATAAAAATAGTAACCAGTGCTTAGCGACTCGGCGAGAGTCACCAGCTCACTACTAGCGACCACTTTATTACCCGTCACCGTTACTGTTTTAACTTGCAACCACGGCGTCTCGATAATAAAAACAACCCCAATAATTATTAAAATGAGTAAAGCGAGCCACCAATAGCGCTTGTGATTACGCTCGCGTCGGCGTAACTGATTGGAGCGCTCCAAGACCTCACGACGCGACAAAGACATGATTTTAGTCTAAATACTCACTATCAATATAAGGTCGCAAAACCGCTGGTACTTTTACTCGACCATCTTTAGTTTGGTAATTCTCAATTACCGAGACGAGTAAGCGCGGCGTGGCGGCCAGTGTCCCATTTAACGAGTGGGCAAAACGGAGCTTACCCTCACTATCTTTATATTTAGCATTAAGTCGCCGAGTTTGGAAGTCGTGGAAGTAAGAAATAGAGTGGGTCTCACGATAAGTCTCTTCTGATGGTACCCAAGCCTCAATGTCATACTTATTCACCTGACCTAAGCCAAGATCGCCACTCCAATTAGTCACCACTCGGTACGGCAACTCCAGTGCTTGCATTAACTTCTCGGCCGTCTCAAGTAGTGCCTCATGCCACTTAACACTCTCCTCGTGATTAGCCTCGCATAAAATTACTTGCTCCACTTTATAAAACTCATGGACTCGGATTAAACCTTTAGTATCTTTACCATGACTCCCCGCCTCGCGCCGGAAGCAGGGTGAAAAAGCGGCCAACTTTTTAGGCAACTCTTCTGCGGTCATGACCTCGTCTAAAAAGTAACCCATTGTCGCTACCTCGGCGGTGCCGGCCAAAAAATCACCATCTTGGGTTTGATATAAATCCTCCACTCCTTGCGGTAAATAGCCGGTACCTAAAAAAGCCTCTGGTCGCACGAGTGAGGGTACGATCATCTGCTCAAAGCCGTCTTTAGCGAGCATATCCAGGGCCAATTGCCACAAGGCAAACGAGAGTTTAGCCGCCCCATTTTTAAGAAAGTAGCCCCGGAAGCCAGCCACTTTAACCCCGCGCTCAAAATCAACTAAATTTTTATCTCCCAATAACTCGGTATGATCTTTAGGAGTAAAATCAAAGTTAGGTTTGTCGCCCCAGGTTTTAAGCTCAACATTATCGGCATCAGTGTCGCCCTCGGGTACCGACATGTCCGGGATATTAGGCACCTCCAACATCACCTTTTGCCACTCTTTGTTAGTAGCTCGTAAACGCTCCTCACCTAAAGTAAGCGCTTCTTTAACCGCCTTCATCTCCCCGATTAATTTTTGCTTGTCGTCAGCACTGGCCGCCGCAATCGCGTCACTGGCCGCATTTTGTTTAGCCCGCATCGCCTCCACCTCGCGCAACAGAGCTAAGCGCGAGTCATCAAGAGTAATCAGCTCATCCAAATTTACCGCTAAGCGCTTTTTACGCGCCGCCTCTTTAACCAAGTCAAGATTCTCACGGATAAATTTAATGTCGAGCATTGTCTCCTACAATACCAAAATTTGTTACAATACACCATATATGGCTGAGATTAGTCTGCTCACTGCCGAGCAATATCCGTCTTATTTAGCCGAGATCCCCGAGCCGCCAGCTAAACTATTTATTGAGGGCACTTTACCCGGGCCGGATTATCATTTACTCACCGTAGTGGGCTCACGCAAATTCTCCCAGTATGGTCGTGAGGTGTGTGAAAAATTAATTGACGGCCTCCGCGGCTACCCGGTAGCGATTGTGTCAGGACTGGCATTAGGCATCGACACCATTGCCCATCAAGCGGCGCTTAAGGCCTGTTTACCGACCATCGCCTTCCCCGGCTCGGGACTTGATCGCAAAGTGTTGCACCCGCACTCCAATCGCCGACTAGCTGATGAGATTGTGGCCGCCGGTGGCGCGCTCGTCTCGGAATTTGAACCCAAAATGCCGGCCGGGTTACATACCTTCCCCCGACGTAATCGTTTAATGGCCGGCTTGGCCGAGGCGACATTGGTGATAGAAGCTGGTGAAAAGTCAGGTACTTTAATTACCGCGCGTTTGGCGCTTGATTACAATCGCGAGGTTTTGGCAGTACCGGGCTCCATTTTTAGCCCCAGCACTTTAGGCACCAATGAGTTAATTAGACGTGGTGCGACGGTGGTCACCAAATCTGAACATATTTTAGATGTGTTTGATTTAGTCCAAGTCGGCGTTACTACTCAAGCTAGTCTATTTGATAATGTCTCGGATAAAGAAAAAATTATTTTAGAATTATTAGCGATCGAGCCCCTACCCCGCGACGAAGTGATCGCTCGCTCTGAGCTTGCTACCGGCGACGCCAACGCCACTTTAGCGATGCTTGAAATTAAAGGAGTAATAATTGAGAGTCTTGGAGAAATACGTCTTTTGTAGTATTACTTAATGGACATGAAGTTATTAATTGTCGAGTCGCCAGCGAAAGCGAAGACGATTGCGAAATATTTAAATAATGAGTACACCGTCCGCGCGTCGGTGGGCCATATTCGTGATCTGCCTAAATCCAATAAAAACGCCATTGATATTAAAGGTGGCTTTATCCCCCACTACGAGATCAGTAAAGGTAAAGAGAAGGTGGTCGCTGATTTAAAAAACTTAGCTAAAAAATCAAATGAGATCTTGCTCGCTACCGACCCCGACCGCGAGGGCGAGGCTATTGCTTGGCATATCACTGAGGCTTTAGGTTTAAAAAAAGCCAAGCGTGTCGTCTTCCACGAGATCACTAAAGATGCCGTGCAGGAGGCGATGAAGCATCCGCGGGACATTGATAGTGACCTCCGTCGGGCCCAAGAAGCTCGTCGGGTTTTAGATCGTCTCTTCGGTTACGACTTGTCAGGCCTCATTTGGCAAAAAGTCCGTTACGGTCTATCCGCCGGCCGCGTCCAATCGCCGGCGCTGCGGATTTTAGTCGAGCGCGAGCGGGAGATTAAAGCCTTTATCCCTGAGGCCTTTTGGGTGTTGACCGGATTGTTCAAACTAAAAAACGGTACTGAGATGCCGGCCACTTGTGTGGTTGAGCCTAAGACTGAGGCCGAGGCAAATGATATTGTCGCTCGAGGTGAGAAGGCCACTTGGCAAATTAATGACATTGAAGAGAGCGAGGCCAAGCGCCAACCGCGCGCACCCTTTACCACCTCGACTTTGCAACAAACAGCCTCCTCGCGTTTAGGTTACTCACCAAGCATCACCATGCGCCTAGCGCAAAAGTTGTACGAGGCCGGTCACATTACTTACATGCGTACCGACAGCACCAATTTAAGCCAAGTGGCGATTAAAGAAATTGAGCAAGTGGTTAACAAGCAATATGGTGCCGGTTTATTTGAGTATCATGCTTACGCGACTAAAAGTAAAAATGCTCAGGAGGCCCACGAGGCTGTCCGCCCCACCCACGCCGCGGTTAAAAGTGCCGGTGCCAGTGGGCAAGAAAAAAAATTATATGAGTTAATTTGGCAACGCGCGGTGGCCAGCCAAATGACAGCGGCTCAAATCAAACGGACCAAAATTACTTTAAAAGCCAGTGACGCTAAAATCCCTCTTTATGCTACCAACGGCTCCCGGACCATTTCTCCCGGTTGGCTCTTAGCTGATCCCGATGCTCGGGGTGAGGAGGTGGAGTTGCCTAAAGTAACGGCTGACGATCCAGTGACCGTGATTAAATTAGAGTCGGAGGGTAAACAAACCGAGCCACCAAACCGCTACACCGAGGCTGGCTTAGTTAAAGAATTAGAAAAACGTGGCATTGGCCGCCCAAGTACCTACGCCAGCATTATTAAAACAGTCATTGATCGTGGTTATGTCGATAAAGAAGGTCGCACCTTAAAACCAACCGAGACTGGCGAGGTGGTTAGTACTTTTTTAGAGAATCATTTTGGTAATTACATCAGCGACTCGTTTACGGCTGAAATGGAAGATGAATTGGATGAAATTGCTGCCGGCAAACGCGAGTACACTAAAACCTTAAAAGATTTTTACACTCCCTTTACTAAAGCGGTCAAAGATAAAAAAGATATTCCTAAAATTACCGACCTCGGCCCCGCCCCCGCGGATATGAAGTGCCCAGAGTGTGGTGGCAAAATGATTATTAAATTGGGCCGGACGGGTAAATTTTATAGTTGTGCCCGCTTCCCCGACTGTACCGGCGCCCGGACTATGGAAGGCAATGTGTTAGAAGGACCAAAAGAGACTGGCGAAAAATGCCCCGATTGTACCGAGGGTAAATTAGTCTCACGCGAGGGCCGCTTTGGGATGTTTATCGCTTGCAATCGTTATCCTAAATGTAAATTTATTAAAAAAGATGAGAACGCCGAGCAACCAGGCGACACCGGCGTGACTTGCCCCATTTGTAAAACGGGCACCATGGTAGAGAAGCGCGGTCGCTTTGGTCTTTTTTACGGCTGTTCCAACTACCCTAAATGTAAACATATTATTAAAAGTAAGCCCACCGGCCAAATCTGTAATTATCCCCGCGAGACCGGCCCCTGTACTAACTTAATGATGGAAGGGACCAAAACCATCCCCGAGCGCTGTAGCGACAAAACATGCCCCAATCACAATCCCCACAAATTAAAGAGTTAATTGAGTTACTACCAGCTGACACTAATATCAGTTTAATTGAGCGAGCGTACCAGTTTGCGGCCACGGCCCACGCTGGCCAAAAGCGCTTTTCGGGCGAAGATTACATCACCCATCCAATAGAAGTGGCTAAAATTTTAGCCACCATGCGGGCCGACACTGAGACGATTGTGGCCGGCTTACTCCATGATGTGTTGGAGGATACCAAAATCACTCGCACCGATTTAGTTAAAGAGTTTGGCGAGGCGGTGGCCTTTTTAGTCGATGGCGTGACTAAACTCGGTCAACTTAAATATCAAGGTGTGGAACGCCACGTCGAGAGCTTGCGTAAATTATTTGTGGCTATGGCTAAAGATTTGCGCGTGATTATGATCCGCTTGGCCGACCGCCTCCACAATATCCGCACCCTCCAATACATCCCTAAAGACAAGCAAAAACGGATCGCCATTGAGACGCTCGAAATTTATGCTCCGCTCGCTAATCGCCTGGGGATGTGGAAGGTGAAAGGTAGTTTAGAAGATGGTGCCTTCCCCTACGCTTATCCTAAAGAGTATGCCACTGTAGTCGCCTTACGTAAAACCAAAGGTCGCGAGAGTGTTAAACGGTTGGAAAAGTTGTATCGCACGCTCTCGCGCGAGGCCGTGGCTCAAGGAGTTAAAGAGATTAAAATCGAATATCGAATTAAATATCTCTACAGTTTGTATGAGAAGTTAAAAAAGCACGACATGAACATTGACCAAATTTATGATCTCTCGGCCTTGCGGGTGATTGTGCCCTCCGTGGCTGACTGTTATCAAGTACTCGGCTTAATCCATACTCTGTGGAAGCCAGTGCCCGGCCGGCTCAAAGATTATTTAGCCAATCCTAAACCTAATGGTTATCAAAGTATTCACACCACCATTTTTACCGGTGACAGTGGTATGGCCGAGGTCCAGATCCGGACCGAGCTGATGCATGAGGAGGCCGAGTATGGTGTGGCCTCGCACTTAATCTACGACGAGCACGGTAAAGCTAAAAAAACGCGCTTGGCTGACCCTAAACTCTCTTGGCTTAACAAATTACTGGAGTGGCAAAAACATCCCCATCAATCAGAGGATTATTTAGCGACTCTTAAAACAGACTTTTTTGAAGATACGATTTTTGTCTTTACCCCCAAGGGTGATGTGATTGAGTTGCCGGTGGGTGCGACAGCACTCGACTTTGCTTACGCCATCCACTCGGAGATTGGCGATCACGCTAGTGGGGCCACAGTGAATGGTAAATTTGTCGCTTTAATGACCCCACTTAAAACGGATGATGTGGTTTTGATTGAAACTAAAAAATCTAGCAAGCCCTCAGTTAAGTGGCTCGAGCATATTAAAACCGGCATGGCCCGCAAACACATTAAATCTTACCTGCAAAAATTAAATTAAAGCGAGAAGTGACGGACCGAATATAAGTCATCCTCGGAATTAGTCCCAGTCGTAATTGGCAACTCCTCGACGGTCACTGCCTCATTAACCACTTCTTCATCTGTCACTTGAGCACTCTCGCC
>CAYTWP010000012.1:0-10823 GCA_964442155.1 uncultured Candidatus Saccharibacteria bacterium | reverse complement strand
GCCGATGCTTGTGGCGCTTATTTAATGGTGGACATGTCCCATATTGCTGGCTTGGTGGCCGGTGGTGCCTATCCGTCACCTTTCCCTCATGCTGATGTGGTAACCACGACAACTCACAAGACGCTTCGTGGGCCGCGGGCAGCAATGATTTTTAGTCGGATTGATGAGCGGGAGCTGAATAAAAAAATCGACAAAGCGGTTTTCCCGGGGATGCAAGGTGGGCCACACTTAAATCAAATTGCTGGGGTAGCTGTGGCGCTAGGTGAGGCGACGACTCCGGAGTTTGCCGACTATGCCCAGCAAGTGGTTAAAAACGCTCAAGCTCTGGCTGGCGAATTGTCTCGACTTGGCTGGCGCTTGATTGCTGGCGGTACGGACTCACATCTTTTGTTGGTGGACACTTGGAGCAATGGTGTCGGCGGCAAGGAGGCGAGTGATCGGTTGGAGGAGGCGGGGATTATTGTTAACAAAAACGCGATTCCTGGTGATACTCGTCCGCCAGTTGATCCTTCCGGTATCCGCTTAGGGACGGCGGCGGAAACTACGCGCGGTAAAAAAGAGGCGGATATGATCGAGATCGCTAAAAAGATCGATCAAGTTTTAAAAGGTTAATTAAGAGACGGGATCAGTACTGATCCCGTCTTAAATTTTTATGCAAATTAAAATTAAAAAATTAGATCCCAATGCTGTAGTCCCAACCTACGCTCATCCTGGTGATGCGGGCTTAGATTTGTGTGCGGTTAAAGAGGGGGTGATCCCAGCTCATAGTCGAGGACAAATCGGCACTGGTCTTGTTTTTGAAATTCCTGATGGCTATGTGGGCTTAGTTTGGGATAAAGGTGGCGTGGCTTATAATTATGGCATTACTTGTTTGGCTGGAGTAGTTGATGCCGGTTATCGGGGTGAGTTACTAGTGGTTTTATATAATACGACCGATACTGATTGGCCAGTTAGTGCTGGTCAAAAGGTAGCTCAGTTACTAATTCAGTCAGTTGAGCGAGCAGAAATTATTGAAGTTAATGAGATGTCTAATACCAGTCGTGGCGAGGGGCGTTTTGGTAGTACGGGTCGCTAAGTGCTAAAATGGGGTCCATATGACCGAGGTTAAACCAGGGATTTACCAGCATTTTAAAGGTAAAGAATATAAAATCATCGGTACCGCTCTCCATTCGGAAACGAGAGAGGAGTACGTGGTGTATATTGAGCTTTACCCACCATATGATTTAAATGTGCGACCAAAACATTTATTTTTAGAGGAGGTAGATAAGCCCGAGTATAATTGGAAAGGTCCACGTTTTAAATTGATTCGAGAATTGCCCGGCTTATGATTAACACTGATTTAAAAAATTTAATTAGCGGGACTTGTGAGCAAGCCGGTTTTGGGGTGGTGGAGGTTAAGCTAGAGCATCCGGATAATGTTGCTAATGGTGATTATGCTAGTAATGTTGCTTTGATGTTGGCTAAACAGTTAGGTAAATCGCCTCAACAAGTCGCTGAAGAGATTAAAAACAATTTTCCAACTAATGAGTTAATTAAAAAAATCGAAATAGCTGGCCCAGGGTTTTTAAACTTTTTTCTAACGGATCAAGTTTTTACCGAGCAAGTTAAAGCGGTTTTAGAACAGGGGGATGATTATGGTAAAAACGAAGATGTTAAAGGTTATAAGGTAATGGTGGAGTACACTGATCCTAATCCGTTTAAGCTCTTCCACATCGGCCACTTAATGAGCAATGCCATTGGTGAGGCGATTAGCCGAGTGGCCGAGGCGAGCGGGGCGGAGGTTAAACGGGCTTGCTACCAAGGCGATGTAGGTATGCACGTCGCCAAAGCGGTGTATGGTTTGCAAAACGGACAAGATTTAACTGCCGCTTATGCTTTTGGTTCTAAGGTGTATGACGAGAGTGAGAAGGCTAAAGCACAAATAATTGAGTTAAATAAAAAAATATACCAAAAGTCGGATGATGAAATAAATAAAATTTATGATGCTAGTCGAAAAGAAAGTTTAGATTATTTTGCCACGATATATAAAAAGTTAGACACTAACTTTGATTTTAATTTTTTTGAGAGTGAGGTGGCGCAATTTGGCAAAGAGTTAGTCGAGCAAAATATTGATAAAGTCTTTACTAATAGTGATGGCGCCGTGGTGTACGCGGGGGAGAAGGATGGTTTGCACACCCGGGTGTTTATTAACTCGGAGGGTTTGCCCACTTACGAGGCTAAAGAGCTTGGTTTAGCTAAAATTAAATACGACGCTTACCCTTATGATTACTCAATTGTGGTGACCGGCAATGAGATCGTGGAATATTTTAAAGTGTTGATGGCCGCGCTTAAACAACTTTACCCGGAGTTGGCTGGTAAAACGCGCCATGTGCCACATGGGATGCTCCGTTTACCGAGCGGTAAAATGTCATCACGTACTGGAGAGGTGATCACAGCGGAAGCTTTAATTGTAGAGGTGAAGCAAAAAATTGCCGATAAAATTAAAGAGGCTAAAAAAGATTCTAATTTAGATGAGGCCACTTTAGAGCAAGTGGCCATTGGGGCGATTAAATACTCGATTTTAAAACAAGACATTACTAAAGATATTATTTTTGATTTAGAAAAGTCCATTTCCTTTGAGGGGAGCTCGGGGCCATATTTACAATACACTTATGCTCGCACCCAGTCGGTGCTCGCTAAAGCCAAAACTGAAAATCTAGCACCAAGTTTAAATAATGTTGAGGAACCGGGCTTGGTTGAAAAATTATTGACCCGTTATCCGGAGGCGGTCTACCAAGCGGGGGAGAATTTGGCGCCGCATCACATTACCACTTACTTAACCGAGCTGGCTGCGGCCTTTAACGCTTATTACGCTAATCATAAAATTATTGCTAATGAGGCCAGTGGCTATCGTTTGGCTTTAACGGCAACTGTTGGCCAGACCTTAAAAAATGGTCTCAAATTGCTCGGTATCGCTACACCAGAGCGAATGTAGCTCGGGGAGTGCGCGGTATGATATGCTGGGTTATTATCTATGGCCGAAAATAAGGACAAAAGTGAGGTCGCTAAACGAGAGGAGGAAATTTTAGCTTTTTGGGACAAGGAGCAAATTTTTAAGCAAAGTTTAGAGCAAGAGGCACCACTCGGTGACTATGTTTTTTACGATGGGCCACCGTTTGCCACCGGGTTACCTCATTATGGTCATATTTTAGCCAGCACTATTAAAGACGTGATTCCGCGCTACCAGACGATGAAGGGTCATCGAGTCAAGCGCCGCTGGGGTTGGGACTGTCACGGTTTGCCACTGGAGAACGTGGTCGAGCAAGATCTCGGGCTTAAAACTAAAAAAAATATTTTAGATTTAGGAATTGGTAAATTTAACGGGGTGGCTCGTGAGACGGTACTCCGCTATGCCGATGAGTGGCGACAAATGGTCCCGCGCTTGGGCCGCTTTGTGGACATGGAGGATGATTATAAAACGATGGATGCCTCCTACACCGAGAGTGTGTGGCATATTTTTAAAACGTTATACGACAAGGGTTTAATTTACGAGGGTTATAAGTCAATGCAACTTTGTCCGCGTTGCGAGACCACGCTCTCTAACTTTGAGGTTAATCAGGGTTATAAAGATATTGTTGATTTATCGGTCACGGTAAAATTTGAGTTGGTTGATGAACCGGGAACTTATTTACTAGCTTGGACGACAACGCCGTGGACTTTGCCGGGCAATGTTGCTTTGGCGGTTAATCCGGTGGTGGAATACGGTTTGGTGTTAATGGAAGATAAAAAATATTGGCTGGCTAGTGGGAGAGTCGAGGAAGTGTTTAAAGATAAAGATTATAAAATAGAAAAAAGTGTTTTAGGTCAGAAATTAATTGGTCAAAAATATCAGCCAGTGTTTGATTACTACACTAAAGATGAGAGTTTAAAAAACAAAGATAATGGTTGGCAGGTGTACGCGGCTGATTTTGTCACGACTACAGATGGTACCGGTATTGTCCATATTGCGCCGGCCTTCGGTGAGGAGGATATGTTATTAGGAAAAGAACTTGATTTACCGTTTATTCAACATGTTGGTACCGACGGGCGGTTTAAACCAGAGGTTGCAGATTTTGCGGGGGAGTTGGTTAAACCTAAAGAGGATCATCAGGTAACTGATGTAAAAATTATTAAATATTTGGCCGCTAAGGATTTATTATTTGCTAAGCAAAAAATTACCCACTCCTACCCGCACTGTTGGCGCTGTGATACGCCACTCCTAAATTACGCCGCCTCGTCATGGTTTGTTAAGGTGACTGATTTTAAAGACAAATTAGTAGAGGCTAATAGGAGCGTCACTTGGGTGCCGGAGCATATTAAAGAGGGTCGCTTTGGTAAATGGCTTGAGGGCGCGCGCGACTGGGCGATCTCCCGCTCGCGCTTTTGGGGCGCGCCAATACCAGTGTGGCGTTGTGAGGAGTGTAAAAAACTTGAGGTAGTGGGATCATTGTCCGGTCTTAAACAACATTTACCAGTCGCTAAAAATCGTTATATTGCCATCCGTCACGGCGAGGCTACTAGCAATGTCGATAGTCGAGTGAGCTCCTTGGTGGAGAATGATGATCATTTGGTGGCCGAGGGAGAGGCTGGAGCAAAACAAGTAGCTAATGAATTATTGAGTGAAAAGATTGATTTAATTATTTCCTCCGATTTCCACCGGACGCGCGAGACGGCCGAGATTGTGGCCCTCCAATTAGGTTTAGCTAAAGCTCAAATTATTTACGATGAGCGTTTACGCGAGATCAAGGCCGGGGAGCTAGAGGGTCATAGTTGGCGCGAGTATCACAACTTTTTTGAGCATCGTAAAAATCGGTTAGATAATTGTCCACCGGGCGGGGAGAGTGTCTTAGATGTCCGCTCGCGGATGCTTAATTTAATTTTTGAGCTTGAGACTAAGTACGAAGGCAAAAATATTTTGTTAGTCAGTCACGGTTTCCCGATCATGGCGTTATTAATGGGAGCCGCCGGAGTGCCAGATGAAAAGATGTCCGATTTGCGGAAAGAGATTGGCCAAATTGAGTGGGCTAAACCTTATGAAATTAATTTAAATTTGTACCCGCGTAATGAGGCTTACTCGCTGGATCTCCACCGGCCCTTTATTGATGAGGTAACTTTGACTTGTGTTTGTGGTGGTAAGATGCACCGCGTGCCCGAGGTGTTTGATTGTTGGTTTGAGTCGGGCTCGATGCCGTATGGTCAAGCGCATTATCCATTTAGTAATTTACAAACATTTGATCCAGCTAAAGGGGTCGGTTTCCCCGCCCAATTTATTGCTGAGGGTTTGGATCAAACGCGTGGCTGGTTTTACTCCCTCTTAGTTTTAGGAGTGGCTTTATTTGACGCCTCGCCCTATCGGCAGGTAATTGTTAATGGTACAGTGCTGGCGGCTGATGGTCAAAAAATGTCTAAGCGTTTGAAAAATTACCCCGATCCGACCGAGGTGATTGATAAATATGGCGCTGATGCTTTGCGTTGGTACTTACTCCAAGGACCACTGGTGGCCGGTGAGGATTTAAATTTTTTAGAGGTGGGAGTAGGTGAGGTATCACGACGCATCTTTCAGCGACTCGGTAACGTGTATCAATTTTATAAATTATATGAGGAGGCCGGTGGCGCTAAAGTAGCGACTGATGAGCGGCATGTTTTAGATGATTGGATTAAAGCCCGCTTAGCCGAGACCATTAAGGCGGTAACTAATTCGCTCGAGCGTTACGAGTTGGACCGAGCGGCCAGGCCCTTGGATGCCTTTATTGATGATTTATCTAATTGGTATTTGCGCCGCTCCCGTGAACGGCCGTCAGCTCTACCAACTTTACGTCATATTCTTAAAGAAACCACTAAACTACTAGCCCCCTTTGCGCCGTTTATGGCCGAGTGGTTGTATCAACAATTAAAATTTGAAAATGAGGAAGCCAGTGTCCACTTAGCTGTTTGGCCTCAGGTGGTGGTTGAGTCGGAGAGTTATGATTTAGAATTATTGGCCGAGATGACTAAAGTGAGAAAGGTGACGGAGGAGGCTTTATCTTTGCGTCAACAAGCTGGTATTAAAGTACGTCAGCCACTAGCCAGCTTGATCATTAATTTTGAATTGCGTCCTGAATTATTACAGATAATAGCGGATGAAATTAATGTTAAATCAGTTATAGTTGACCGGTCGGCTGCCGCTTTAATTTTAGACACCAATTTGACGCTAGAGTTAATGACGGAGGGGGAGATGCGGGAGTTTACGCGCCAGGTCCAAGAGTGGCGCAAGGCGCAAAATTACACGCCCCAAGATTTAATTTCTTTAACAGTTAATACCGACGCCGCTGGTCAAGCACTAATTAAGCAATTTGAGTCAGAAATTAAAAAAATAATTAGAGCCAATGATATTATTTTTAGCGATAGTCAAACTGGTAAAGGAGTAACCGAGCTTAAAACTGGTAATCATACTTTTATTATTTATGTCGCATCATCGGTACGAGACTAAAGGTTTTATTTTAGGCCGACGGCCGTATGGTGAGTCAGCCTTGATCCTCTCGGTATTGTCGCGCGACTTTGGGGTGGTGCCGGTGCTGGCTCAAGGAGCGCGTGACGAGTACTCTAAACACCGGATGTCCTTAATGGTCGCTAAACCTCTGGAAATCTCACTAGTTCGGGGTCGAGAGTGGTGGCGGTTGGTGGGCATTAGATGCGAAGATCCGACTGGGATGATACCAGCTAAACAAAAATTACTTGAGCGCTTAGCGACGATTATCCGCCACTATGTCCATGGGGAGTTGTCACAACCAGAATTGTTTGAGGTGTTTACTGAGGCTTGGAATTTGCCAGACAATCACTTTGACGACGCAGATAAATTATTAACCATCGAGTGTTTATTGGTGGCCCGCTTGCTCTCGGTACTTGGTTATTTAAGTTTACCGACTGATTGGCAAAATACCATGACGACTAAACAATTACTTGTGGAAATCAATGCCTGTTTGACCCGGGGGATTAACTAAAGAATCGTGATATAATTTGGCATATGCCTGTGACTGAAGCCCCTGATAGTTTAGAGCAGTTGGAGAAAAAATTATATGAGCGCTCCTATGTACCGCCAGTAGTACCACGGCACGCTTTTACTCCTCCAGCTAGTAAGTCAGCTAATAATTGGACACCACCGGTAAAGCCACAAGCCCCACTTAGTCCGCCGACTGGTGGCGGGAGTTGGATCTGGCGTTTGCTGATTGGAGCGGTGATCTTTTTTGTTTCCACCTTGGTAATCGGTGGTTTCTTACTGTTTCGTGGGGGGAATGTTGTTTCTAATAGTAATATTGAAGTAGTGGTTAATGGGCCGACGGCGGTTAAGTCCGGTGAGGAGACGACATTGCAAATTGGAGTGACTAATCGCAATCGAGTACCCTTAGAGTCAGCTTTTTTAGTATTGGTTTATCCGCCCTCTACTCGCTTAGCTAATCCAGGTGGTGCCACGGCTGTGCCTGCTCGCGTCAAAATTAATTTGGGTCCACTTGATTCTGGTCAAACAGTGACCAAGTTAATTAACCCAATTTTTTATGGTGAGCAAAATACTAATCAAACTATCGATTTGACGATTGAGTACAAAGTGGCGGGCTCCAATGCTTTATTTGAAAAAGGGCATCATTATAGTATTGGTATTAACTCCTCACCAGTAGCGGTGGTGGTAGATCTCCCGAGCGCTGTTAGTGCTGGTGAAAATTTTACGGTTAAAGTAGATATTACTTCTAACTCTCAATCGGTACTTAAAAATGTTAGGCTGGTCGGTAATTACCCGGCTGATTTTAAGGTTTTAAATAGTAATCCCGAGCCCAGTGGTTCTGACCGAGCTTGGGACCTGGGTGATTTAACGCCAGGTGAAAAGCGGACTATTACCCTCCAGGGGCAAATTAGTGGCCAAAGTCAAGAGGTTAAATCATTACTCTTTTCCGTTGGGACCGCTAAGGTTGGTGATGCTAGTACCCTAGATATCCCGTATGGTGATCATTTTGAAGCCATTACTCTTAAGCCGTCATCACTTGGTTTAAGAGTAATGGTCAATGAATCAGGGTCCGCCATTTACAACGCCACTGGTGGTGAGACTTTGCGCTACAAATTAAATTGGATCAATAATACCAGGGTGCCACTCCGGGATGTAACTTTAGTGGCTAAATTGTCTGGCAATGCTTTTGACCAAAGTAGTGTTAACTCCACGGGAGGTGTTTATCGTTCATTGGACAACACTATCACCTGGACTAAAGTTACTACGGCTGAGCTAGCATTAGTGGGGCCTGGCGATGAGGGCACCGTTAATTTTGACTTTAAAACTTTGCCCACCGCTTCTGGTCCTGGCGCTAATTTAAATGCTCCCACTGTTAAGGTAATAATTGATTCTACGGGTTTGACGGCAGGCGTCAGTGGTGCTGATATCGTTAAAACTAGTTTAGAACAATTGGTTAAGGTGATGACCGCTGCTCAATTTTCGTCTAAAGCTCTGTACTCGGTAGGGGCTTTTAGTAATGTTGGTCCGATGCCGCCAAAAGTTAATACCGAGACTACGTACACGATTGTTTGGAATTTACTTAATACGACGACTGATCTTAAAAATGCGACCGTTTCGGCGGTACTCCCTGGTCAGGGTACTTGGCGTGGCAAAGTCTCACCAAGTGGCGAAAAAGTTTTGTTTGATGAGGGTACACGCACCATTACCTGGCAATTGGGTACCTTGGCGCGCGGCACCGGGGTAAATGGTGCTGCGCGCGAAGTCTCCTTCCAAATTGGTTTTACTCCTAGTGCCAATCAAGTAGGTGGGCCAGTAATCTTGTTCGAACAAAGTAAGTTTAGTGGTACCGATACCTTCACTGGACAGACCGTTACCCTCGACAATAAAGCCTTAACTAGTCGACTCTCCTTTGATCCGCGCTTTGCCAATGACCCCGGGATTGTGGTTAAGTAGTATAGTTATGGCCGATACTAATCAAGTCACTATGGATAAGTTAATCTCGCTGGCTAAGCGCCGGGGCTTTATTTACCCCGGTTCCGAAATTTATGGGGGCTTAGCGGGGACTTGGGATTATGGTCCACTCGGGGTGGAGTTGATGGAGAATCTAAAAAAGATTTGGTGGCAAATGTTTGTTTCGGATCGGCCGGAAATGTTTGGCGTTAAAACCGCTATTTTAATGAATCCACAAGTTTGGCAGGCAGTTGGTCACGTTGATAATTTTACTGACCCATTAGTGGAGTGCAGTAAGTGTAAACGCCGTTTCCGAGCTGATCAATTAGCTGACCCTAAGACTTGTCCGGAGTGCAAGGGGACTTTAGGGGAGTCACGCCAATTTAATATGTTGTTTGAAACTAAAATCGGTGCCGTCGAGGATAGTGCTAGTACGGTGTATTTGCGACCAGAGACGGCTCAAGGGATGTTTGTTAATTTTAAAAATATTATTGACTCCTTCCATCCTAAATTACCATTTGGTTTAGCGCAGATTGGCAAAGCCTTTCGTAATGAGATTACGCCACGCGACTTTGTCTTCCGGGTGCGAGAGTTTGAGCAAATGGAGGTGGAGTACTTTGTCCGGCCAGAAACTTGGGAGGTGGCTTTTGAGGATTGGCGAGACTTAATGTGGACTTATATTAAAGCAGTTGGTATTGATGAGGCTAAAGTCCATGAGCTTGAGGTGGCCGATGGTGATCGGGCACACTACTCTAAACGGACGATTGATTTTGAATTTGAATATCCGTTTGGCCGCAAAGAGTTATACGGCTTGGCTTATCGGACTGATTTTGATTTAACTAGCCACTCCAAAGCGAGTAATGCCGATCTGACATATTATGATGAAGAAACTAAAGAGCGCTTTACCCCGCATGTGATTGAGCCGTCGCTCGGGGTGGATCGGACCTTATTGGCCGTGTTGCTCTCAAGTTATCGGGAGGATGAATTAGGGGGAGAGACTAGAGTTTACTTGGCGCTTAATAAAGAAGTGGCGCCATTTAGAGTCGCTGTTTTTCCACTCCTTAAAAATAAGCCAGAATTAGTGGCCAAAGCTAAAGAAGTATATAGTCAATTACGACAAACTATGCCGGGCCGAGTGATGTTTGATGACAATGGCAATATTGGTAAGCGCTATCGCCGTCAGGATGAAATTGGTACGCCCCACTGTATTACCATTGATTTTGATACTTTGGAAAATGATACCGTCACCGTCCGCGACCGCGACACCGGCGAGCAAGAGCGCGTCCCCATCAAAGACCTCATCAACTTTTTGAAGTAAAAAAAATCCCGCCGGCATCTGGTGATGCGGCGGGCGGTTTTTGAAGTAGTTGACGGTGCTTACCTAAACCACTTTAGGTTGGCCACCACCACAAGCGATTCTTCCGGTATCAGCACATCGCCAATATTGTAATGAAATGATATTGCGATGAATGGGGTATGACTATGGGCCGTCTTTGATATTACCTGTAACTGACACCAGGCCAGTTGTTGAGTCCCTTCTACGTCCTGAGCATTGGCAAATGCGCGGTAGTCCAAGAGAATGAATATTGATCGCCCAAGCGCTTTTGGCCCCTCAATTGGCGTGATTTTATTTATTGCTGAGGAACCATAAGTAAACTCATAAACTACTGCTCTAGCGTGAGCAAGACCTAGGCCCTCAGATCTGCTTTTTAGGAAGTTGATCTCTGGTTCGTCACCTTCGCTAAATGTATAGTTAAAGAGTCGGCGAAGAAGATCACGGTCATATGTAACTAATTTTGTCTCGAATATCCCAATACTGGTTTCCTCCAGAGGGGGTTGTTTTTGGGAAAGAAGGGAACATGAGCCCCTTAAACGAGAG
>CAYTWP010000011.1:0-11355 GCA_964442155.1 uncultured Candidatus Saccharibacteria bacterium | reverse complement strand
GTGAGATTGGTAGTGGTACCTCCACCAGTGCTAGCTATAATCTTCATGCTGGTTATCAAGCGATGCAGGGAGGAACGCTCTCAATTAATGCGCCGGGAGATGTGACTCTAAGTGGTACAATCACCGATACCGATGGTGGTCAGGCTAGTGGTAGTGCTGTTTGGACCGTGTCGACGGATAATGCTGCTGGCTATACTTTGGCGATTAAAGCTTCGGCGAGTCCCGCTTTCGTCTCTGGTAGTAATAGTTTTGCCGACTACACTACAGCTAGCTCCGATCCGGATTACACTTGGTCGGTTGGGGCTAGCTCTAAAGAATTTGGCTTCACCCCGGAGGGGACGGATATTGTCGCCAAATTTAAGGACAATGGTTCGAGTTGTAATACTGGCAGTGGTAATACAGCCAGTACTTGTTGGGAGGAGTTAGCGATAACCGACCAAACTATCAGTCAGCGGGCTAGTGCTACGGGTGGTAGTGGAGTAGACACCACGGTCCGCTTTAGAGCCGAGGCTGGGGCCACAGCCGCTCCGGCGACTGGTACTTACTCAGCGTCAATTACGGTGACCGCTACAGCTCTATAAAATTATGCGTCAGTATTTTTTTTACTCATTATTACTCAGCTTAATTTTTTTAGGCACCTTTTTTATTGCTCAAGCTGCTACCGATTCAGTAAATGTTAGTGGGACAGTTACTGCTGGTGAGGAAGAGTGTACGGAAGATTGTGGTGGTGGGGGTGAGGATCCGATTGAGGGTTGTATGGACCCAGTCGCTCTTAATTATAATGTCTCGGCCGAGCAAGATAATGGTAGTTGTATTTACGCCAGCACGGTGCCTAATGTTAGTAACTTTCAATCAGTTTATAATAACAGTAATGACACTATTGATTTAACTTGGATTAATCCTACTTTTGCTGATTTTGCGGCCGTGCGAATTGTCCGCTCGACGACCTCTTTTTTAACGTCACCAGATCAAGGAACTTTGATTTATGATGGGGTAGGGCAAATGGTGACCGATACTGATGTTAATGCTGGTACTACTTACTACTACACTGCTTTTGTCCGCTCAGTCACTAACATTTATTCTTCAGGGGCAGTAGCTCAAGCTACGGTACCTGGTGACGAACCTTGTGTCGGGAATGATTGTGGTGAAGAAGAGCCACCGCCAATTGATCCTTTTGCCGATCTGCCTGGTGGTGATGGCGATGATTTAATTATTGAGGGTTTTGTTTTTTATCAAGACGGTGAGCCGCCGCAATATCTTAACGCTGGTCAAACGATTAATTTACGGGCCGATAAAGAGACCACAATTTATTTACCTTATGAGCAAGTGCCGGAAGTGTTAAAAACAATTGGTGTAACTATTATTAGTCCGTTTAATCCTAAAAGCAGTTTCTCGTTTTTACTTAAATTGACACCGGATGGTAAGGGCTACTCGGCAACGATTGCGCCGCTCGGTACGAGTGGTAAATACCCAGTGGCGATTTATGTGATTAATTATCAGAATCAAAGTTTAAAGCGGGTAACCGGCAATTTGCAGGTGGAAGGGGGAGCGATGGCGGCTTTAATCCCGGCCACTATTGTGGAGGAAGCTTTAGCGCCAGCAATTGTGGGAGCGGGATTACTAATTGGTTTGGCTCAAACTTTAGTCCCGCTGGGAGCGGTGGGCTCGTGGTATGAGTTTTATTTAATTATTTTGCGCGCTTTGGGTGCTCTCTCTGGCTATTTAGGTTTTAGAAAAAGACATAAACCGTGGGGGACGGTCTATGATGCCATTACTAAACAGCCGATTGACCCGGCTTATGTCACTATTGAGCAAGCAGGTAAAGAGGTGTCGAGTGCGATTACCGACATTGATGGACGCTATGGCTTTTTTCTCCCCCCGGGGACTTATACCCTCAAGGCTGGTAAGACTCACTACCAATTTCCCTCGCTAAAATTAGCGGGGCGTAGTGCCGATGAGCTTTATGGCAATTTATATTTTGGCGAGCCATTTATGACCGGTGCTAGTGAGGTTGTCGATCGCAATGTACCGCTGGACCCGATTGGTTTTGATTGGAATGAGTTTACTAAAAGTCAGTCCACCACTTTAGTAGCCAATGCCAAAAAAGAATTAAGGCGTGCGCGTATCCATAAAAGTATTTACGCCGTTGGTTTACTCACTGCGGTGGGTAGTGCGGCATATGCGCCGAGTTGGCTCTCATTTGGATTATTGGCCGCGTATTTATTGTTGGCCCTCTTTGAGCGAGTGTGGGGTGTGCGCCGACACGTGCGGGCGATTACTTGGGGTGATACTAAATTACCGATTCCATTTGCGATTATCCGACTGTCTATACCAGACCTAAATCAAGAAGTTAAGCATGTGGTGGCTGATGGCCTTGGTCGCTTTTACCTCCTGGTCCGGCCGGGTATCTACTCGCTCTCAATTGAAGAAAAACAGCCCGACAGTACTTACAAAAAAGTGTATCAATCGCCACCGACCAATCTGCCTAATGGCACTTGGGACAGCGACATCACTGTTGATCGCAATGTCTTACCACCCGAGCCACCAACTCCAGTTACAACAATTCCATCTCCAGAACCAGTCTCGGTTGTCTAATTTGCCCCCAAGGCTATAATCGGCCATAATGGCGGGGAAATGGCCATAAACTTTAAACCAAAATTGGGTATCGATTTAGGGACGGCTAATACCTTGGTGTTTGTGCCGGGTGAGGGGATTGTTTTAAATGAGCCATCGGTGGTGGCCATTTCCGAGATTGATAATAAAGTCGTCGCCGTCGGCGCCGAGGCTAAAGAGATGGTCGGTAAAACACCCGACAATATTGTCGCTTATCGACCAATGAAGGATGGTGTCATTGCCGATTATCGTGTCACCGAGGTAATGCTTAAATATTATATTTCCAAAGCGCTCGGTAAGTGGAATATTTTTAAACCGGATGTGTTGGTTTCAGTTCCAGCGGGCGTGACCTCCACCGAGCGGCGCGCGGTGATTGAGGCCGCGGTTAAAGCCGGTGCTAAAAATGCGTACGTTGTTAAAGAGCCGATTTTAGCGGCTATTGGTGCCGGTATCCCCATTTACGAGGCCCATGGTCACATGATTGTGGACATTGGTGGTGGGACGACTGATGTGGCCGTCATTTCTTTAGGAGGCATTGTGGCCTCGACCTCGGTTAAATATGCCGGTAATAAAATCGATCAAGCAATTGCTGATTATATTAAAAAAACTTTCAACTTGGCGATTGGCGACAAAACCGCTGAAGAAGTTAAAATCGCCATTGGGAGTGCAGTACCACTTGAAGAGGAGCTTGTTTATACGATTAAGGGGCGGGACTTTATGACTGGTTTACCGCGCTCGGTAGAGGTTAAAACCAATGAGATTTGCCGGGCGATTGATAATGAGCTCCGCGAGATGATCAAAGCGATTAAAACCGTTTTCCACGATACGCCGCCGGAATTATCGTCCGACATTATTGATCGGGGTATTACCATGACTGGTGGTTCCTCCCAATTGCGTCACTTGCCCGAGTTGGTTTACCGTCGCACTGGGGTCAAGGCAGTTTTAGCCGATGATCCGCTGTATTGTGTGGTTAAAGGGACGGGTGTGGCCCTCGAGCATTTAGATACTTACAAAAAAAGTATTATTTCAAAATAATAATGGAAGTTTTAATTGAGTCAGTTAAAAATGGCGGCAGTCTCTATCCAGTTTATATTTTAAAAGGAGATCGTCAATTAGTCTGGCCAGTACTGGAGCAATTTATTGGTGAGCAATTTTTGGCTGGCGGGGCACTTATGAGTTATCCAGATTTTTATTTACGAGAGTATGATAGTTTGGGGATCGAGGCTGGGCGGGAGCTTGGAGTGCTCCAATCACGCCGGGCCTTAACCGGGGGTAAAAAATTTTTTGTTATCAGTTGTACGGTTTTAACGCGCGAGGCCCAAAATGTCTTACTTAAAACTTTAGAGGAGCCAACGGACGATAGCCACTTCTTTTTTATTATTGAGGGATCAGCGGTGTTATTGCCGACTTTACTCTCGCGAGTGCGAGTAGTGGACACCGGTTTGCGCGCCGATCCGTTAACCCATGCTTTAACTGAGTCGGTGACTCAATTTTTAACTTCTCCAGCCAGTAAACGCTTAACGATCGTTGAAAAATTGTTGGCCGATGATGAGGGAGCCGAACGCAAGACTAAATTAGAAGCCTGGTTAGCCTTATTGGAGCGGGAATTAGCCCAAAGCTTAACCGCCCAAGGTGGTGAGGTGGTGGCCCTAGCCCGTAAGTGGCTCTCGATCCCCGGCAGTATCCCTAAAATATTGTTAGAAGAGCTTGCGCTCGTGTTGCCGGTACTTTACAATCAGAGTAAATAATTATGGCTTATTCTTTTACGTCGTTTGATCATCGGGTAGTGGCTATTTTAGAGTGGTTTAATCATGAGACTGCGGCTTTACGTACTGGCCGAGCAACACCAGTATTGCTCGACCACGTGATGGTCGAGTCTTATGGCTCGTTAACGCCACTTAAGCACGTGGCGGCGATCTCGATTGAGGATGCCCGGACTTTACGGATTAGCCCGTGGGATCATAGTCAAATTAAAGCGATTGAGTCGGCGGTGGCCGCCTCTAATTTAGGCGTTAATGCCGTGGCCGATGGCCAGGGTTTGCGACTCAATTTCCCCCCACTGACCGAGGAACGACGCAAATTGTTGGTCAAAACTTTAGGCTCCAAACTAGAAGAGGCTAAAATTTCTTTACGTCAAGAGCGGGAGAAGGTGCTCTCGGATTTGTCGGCTAAACGCAAAGGTAATGATATTAGCGAGGATGAGGAGCGGCGCTCCAAAACCGAGTTACAAAAAAAAGTTGATGAGGGCAACAGTAAGTTGGAAGCCAGTGCCGACAAGCGTGAGCAAGAGATTTTAACCGAATGACCGTCATTATCTTTTTAATTATTTTGGCGGTACTCGTCTTCTTTCACGAGTTGGGGCACTTTGTGGTCGCTAAATGGTCTGGCATTAGAGTGGATGAGTTTGGGCTCGGCTTCCCCCCTAAAGTTTTTGGTTTTAAATATGGTGAGACTTTATATTCTCTCAATTTAATTCCGTTTGGCGGTTTTGTCCGGATTTATGGCGAGACCCCGGAGGAGTTAGTACCAGGGGCGACTTACTCGTCAGATAGTTTGGTCGCTAAATCTAGATGGACGCAAGCAGCGGTGTTGGTGGCTGGCGTCACTGCTAATTTAATTTTAGCTTGGCTCTTTTTGAGTGTGGCTTTGGGGGTTGGTGTACCAATGAGTGTGGAGAATTTACCGGCCGGGGCTAGGGTTAAAGAGACTCATTTAACTATTTTAACGGTGGTGCCTGGGACGCCAGCGGCCAAAGCCGGTCTTAAAACTGGTGATCAAGTAGTATTAATTACCCGACCTGGTGAGAAGCTGGTGCCCACTAGCGCTAAAGTTAAACAAGCAATCGATTTTATTAGTGCGAGTAATCAAGAATTAATCATCAGAGTTAAGAGTCCTGGTGGGGCTCAAAATAATTATCGGGTCACACCAGCAATAGGAGTAATTGCTGAAGCACCTAATCAGCCGGCTTTAGGGATAGTGCTGGGTCAGGTGGGGACAGTTACTTTTGCTTGGTGGCAAGCTCCTTGGCAAGCGCTTAAAATGACTGCTTCATTAACAGTATTAACCGTCCAAGGTTTGGCTGATTTATTGATTCAAGCGGTTAAAGGGGAGGCGGCCCTTAACTCGGTGACTGGGCCAGTTGGCTTGGCTGGCTTAGTGGGTGACGCTCGGACCCTGGGCTTTGCTTATTTACTCTCGTTTGTGGCGTTTATCTCCATCAATTTAGCTGTGCTTAATTTGATTCCATTCCCGGCTTTAGATGGTGGACGCTTATTATTTGTCTTGATCGAGTCGATTAAAGGCTCACCGATTAAGCCGCATATTGCTAATATTTTAAATTTAATTGGTTTTGTTTTACTACTTAGTTTAATGTTTATTGTGACTTGGCACGATATTGCTAATTTACTTTAATTTTTTGCAGGCATTACCAGCTTGTTTTAAACAGGTATTATAATTAGTCTGGCAGCGCTTGAGGGAAACAGTTAATTTGCTAATATTGCCATTTTGGCAATTATTAAACTTAGTTTGGGCAGCGGTGAGACAACGGACTTTGTTGGGTACTTTAGCACAAGACACCGTCTCTTTGGTTAAACTACTACTGCAACCAAGTTGTAACTTTTCAGTATTTACTCGGGCGGAAGCAAGGCAACTGTCGGAGGTATTTTGGCAGGTGGTATTTTTTTGCTCAAGACAAGCTTGCTTGGTCAGTGGTGGAGTTGGAATAGTGCTTGAGGCTGTTGCTACAACAGTGTCAGTGGTGGTACTGGCGGTAATGACTGGGAGAGTAGGTGAGGTTAAGACTGAGAAATTACCCAAAACTAAGTCCGCTAAATTACCCTGCAAAGTAATTTGGCGGTTGGCCGGAGTCGTCTCTCGATTGAGAAGCAAATTAATATATAAAGCGACAATGTCGGTATTACGCTTTGCCGAGCCCGCGAGCCAGGAAGCTTTAAAATATTCGGCTTTAGTGTAAGCCTCTTTAGATTGATCCAACTGGTTTTTAGCTAAAGTGGCTTTGTTATTAATTTCTAATACCGAGAGCACCATCGCATTGGGGGTGCTACTAGAGAGATCGCGAGTGGCTAAATTTTGTAATTGAGTCTCGGCGTTTAAAATTAATAAATTAGTATCTTGAGCGGTTGGGACCACAAAAGACACGGCGGCGACTAATGGCAAGACAATTATTGTGGTAATCAAGTCTTTAAGCATATGTCCTAATTATGCGTTATCTTGCTAATGACCACAAGGTGTGGTGGCGATAGTCACAATTTTCTTTTTATCTATTTGTACAGTAAGATAGGGGAATATGTTGCAATCACAGTTATTTACTAAAACGCGGCGGGAGGATCCTAAGGACGAAGTAGCTAAAAATGCCAAGTTGTTGATCCGGGGTGGTTTTATTGCTAAATCTTTGGCGGGGGTGTATGTGTTATTGCCGCTGGGTTTACGAGCCTTAGATAAGGTTAGCCAAATTGTCCGTGAGGAGATGGACAAAATTGGTGGTCAAGAGCTCCGTTTGGCTGCGCTCCAAGATCCGGCGGTGTGGCAGGCCTCTGGACGCTGGAGTGATGAGGTGGTGGATAATTGGTTTAAAACCAAATTAAAAAATGATACCGAGCTTGGTTTAGGTTTTACTCACGAGGAGCCACTAACCAAATTAATGACCGATCACATTCAGTCTTATCGCGACTTACCAGTGTACGTGTACCAAATCCAAACTAAGTTTCGTAATGAGGCCCGGGCCAAAAGCGGTATTTTACGCGGCCGCGAGTTTTTGATGAAGGACCTATACTCGTTTAATGTTGACCAAGCCGGCTTAGATGCTTTTTACGAGGAGGTTAAATTAGCTTATCGCCGAGTGTTTGACCGGGTAGGGATTGGGGCGCAAACCTTTTTAACTTTTGCTTCTGGGGGCACTTTTAGTAAATACAGTCACGAGTTCCAAGCGGTGTGTCCGGCCGGTGAGGATGCTATTTATTTGTCGCGCGATAAGGAGATTGCGATTAATGAGGAGGTTTACAATCCGGAAATATTGGCTGAATTAGGTCTGGATGAAAAAGAGTTAACTAAAGAGACGGCGATTGAGGTGGGTAATATTTTTAAGCTTGGGACCAAATATGCCGAAGCGTTGGGTTTAACTTACGTTAATGAGGCCGGTGAGCGGGTGCCGGTAATAATGGGTAGTTACGGCTTAGGCGTTACCCGCTTACTTGGCACTATTGCCGAGTTGTGTGGTACCGAGACCGGTATTAATTGGCCAGCGAGTGTGGCACCATTTACGATCCACTTAATCGTACTTGGTAATGATGAGGTGGTTTTAAGTGGAGCTAAAAGTTTATACCAAGAATTAAGTAATAAAAATATCGAAGTATTATTTGATGATCGCGAGGTGGGCGCGGGGGAGAAGTTTGGTGATGCTGATTTAATCGGCATCCCACACCGCTTAGTCATTAGTCCTAAAACTTTAGCGGGTGAGTCAGTGGAGTGGCTTAATCGAGTAACTAATAAAACAGAAATGGTGGCCTTGGGTGAAGTGGTTAATCGCGCGGTTAATTTATGATCAAACGCTGGTATGAAATGTTTTCCCACGATCTGGGGATCGATTTGGGTACGGCGACAACTTTAATTTACGTTAAGGGTCATGGCATCGTGCTTAATGAGCCCTCTATTGTGGCCTTAAATCAAAAGACCGGGCGAGTGGTAGCGGTGGGTGTGGATGCTAATAAAATGATTGGCCGGACCCCGGCCCACATTACGGCGGTTAAGCCCTTGGCTAGTGGCGTGATCTCTAACTTTGAGGTGGCCGAGGAGATGTTGGCTTATTTTATGAAGAAGGCCGTTGCTCAAATCCCGGGGCGCATCTTTTTCCGTCCACGAGTGGTCATTAGTGTGCCGTCCGGTATTACTAATGTCGAGCGGCGGGCTGTCCGCGACGCCGCTAAAAATGCTGGCGCCCGCCAGGTCCATATTATTGAAAAGCCGATGGCCGCCGCTTTTGGCGTGCGTTTACCAGTCCATGATCCGGTGGGGACAATGTTAGTGGACATTGGTGGTGGCACGGTTGACATTGCGGTGCTCTCGTTGGGTGGGATTGTAAAATCGCGTAATTTACATGTGGCCGGTGAGCGACTAAATCAAGATATTATTTCTTATATCCGTGATGAGTTTAAAATTTTATTAGGCGAACGTACCGCCGAGGATGTCAAAACGGCGATTGGCTCGGCGATTAAAGGTAAAGAACCACACGAGGCCTCGATCCGCGGCCGGGATTTAGTGACTGGCCTGCCTCGCGAGGTCATTGTCACTGATGGTGATATTCGCGAAGCGATGGCGCCATCAGTTGCTTTATTGGTGGAGGCGATTAAAGAGGTACTCGAGACGACACCACCGGAGGTGATTGCCGACATTATGCATCGCGGTTTAATTTTAGTTGGTGGTGGGGCGCTCTTGGAAGGTTTGCCGGCACTACTCGAAAAGGAGTTGCAAATCCCCATTATTTTAGTCGATGAGCCAATCACCGCGGTGGTTCGCGGCACAGGAGTTATCCTTGAGGACATTGCCGCGTATCGTGATATTCTACTTGATAATGAAGACGAGTTACCAACGCGATAATTTAACTAAATTTTTTCGCTGGCAGCGAGCGCGACAAACCACGGTTGTTTTGGGTCTACTCATTTTAATTTTGGTTTTAGGTTGGGCTGGTTTTCGTCTGTTTGGCGTACTGTCGTGGTGGTCGCGGCCACTGTGGTTGGCTGGGGCCGCCGCGGATGCTGGTTTAAATGTTTTAGCTGAAACTGGTAAAACTCGCAGCACTTTGATTAGCGAAAATCGGGCTCTAACGGAGGCAAATGAAAAATTAACAGTCCAAGCCTTAGTCCAAAAAGCCGAGCAAGCCAAATGGCAAGCGCTCGAGTTGGCTTGGGGTCGTGAGAGTGTGACTAATCAAGGGATGGCGGCGTTAGTGATTAGTCAACCTAATCGTTCACCCTATGACACTTTAATTATTGATCTTGGGACTAAAGGTAAGCTTAGGTCAGGGATGACGGTGGCAAGTGGTGGTGTTTTGCTTGGTCGAGTCACGGCGGTAGGGGCTCATACTAGTCAAGTCCGTTTATTCTCGGCGCCTGGAGAAAAACTAAATGTCTTGGTGGGCGAGAGTCGGATCCAGGCATTAGCCACTGGACGCGGTGGTGGTAATTTTGTAATTACTTTACCGCGCAGTGTTGGTATTAAAGTTGGTGATTTAATTAATGCACCAACCACGACACCCTCATTGGTGGGAGTAGTCGGGGCGGTAGATAGTGACCCCAATAATCCTTTCCAGACAATTTTATTTTGCTCACCCTTAAATATTTTTGAATTGCCAGCGGTGATTATTTATGACTAGGCGTCATGGTATTACGGTTGTTATTTTTTTGAGTCTAGTTTTTTTGCCGTGGTGGCTCACTGTCTCATTGCTCGGGGCAGCGATAATTACTTTGTCCAATTATTACGAGGCAGCCCTACTAGTTTTAATTTTTGAATGGTGGTATCGCACAGCACCCAGTGGAGCAGAAATGACTTGGCCCTGGCTGGCGGTTGCTACTTTAGTTCTGGTAGTTATAATCAATAAATTATATGAACATCTTCGATTTTTGGCGAAAACGTAAACGCCATTACGAGTCACTGGATCCAGATGAGGTGATGCTCGATTCGAGTAATTTACCCTCGTTTAATAATCAGCAATTTGAGGGGCGAATTGAGCAAGCTATCCCTAAGACGGTGCTTTATTTATTGCTCGGTTTATTTATGTTGATCGGAGTGCTATTTATTGGTCAGTTAGGTTATCTTCAAATTATTAAAGGAGTAGCCTATGCCGAGCGTAGTAAAAATAATCATTTACGTCATACCGATATTTACCCAGAGCGGGGGATTATTTATGATCGTAATAATGTCGAGTTAGCTTGGAATGATAATGGTCGCCAATATATTAATCAAGGTGGTTTTGCTCACGTGCTCGGCTATTTAGGTTATCCAACACAGGAGCAAATTGATAGTGGGGTCTACTCGCCTAAAGAGTATTTAGGTAAGGTTGGAGTGGAAAAAGTTTTTAATGAGCAACTACATGGTACCAAAGGTATAAAGATTGAAGAGGTCGATGCTAGTGGTGAAGTTGCCTCAGATTATTTACTCCAGCCGCCGATTAGTGGTAAAAGCATCATGCTTTCTATTGATGCTCGAGTCCAGGCGGAATTGTATCGTCAAATTGAGGCTTTGGCTCGAGACCGCGGTTTTACTGGCGGCTCAGCGATGTTGATGGATGTGCATACTGGTGAGTTGTTGGCCTTAGTGAGTTACCCTGAATATAATCCGACGATTGTTACTCGCGGTGAGGACCGAGCAACAATTAATGCCTACTTTAAAGACAAGTCCAATCCCTTTTTAAATCGGGTAATCTCTGGCTTGTATACCCCCGGCTCAGTGGTCAAACCAATGGTGGCACTCGCCGCGCTTAATGAGCACACCATTACGCCAGAAAAAACTATCTTTAGTAGTGGTGAGTTGGTGGTACCTAATCCCTATGACCCTAAATTAAATACGGTGTTTAAAGATTGGAAGGCCCACGGGGCGGTGGATATGCGGCGCGCGCTGGCCGTCTCCTCCAACGTTTATTTTTACCAAGTTGGTGGTGGCTTCCCTGGCCAAGTGGGCTTGGGGATTGAGCGCTTGGATAAATATTTTAGGCTTTTTGGCTTAGGCCAG